>CAYMXM010000068.1:0-14400 GCA_964394065.1 uncultured Pirellula sp.
CCCTCACCCCCGGCCCCTCTCCCCGAAGCGGGGCGAGGGGAGCAGAGTTCTAAAAAGCGCAGCGCGTTCTAGGGCGCCAAAGCGGCGTCGCGAGTGCACGTGGCCCCTGTCGGTCGGAAAAGGAAAGTTCCCTCTTCCTATAGCCTAAAGCCCAAAGCCCAAAGCCTTCTCCTGGAAGAGTTGTTTAACGGAATGAATTCCGTTCACCATTGGGGGGAGTTATACTAGAGGGGACGGACAAGCCCTCCCACCTCCTTCCCACCCAATCGTTCTATGACGTTTTTATTCTCGACGCCAGAAAAGTTTTTCCGCAGACTCGTTCTCGTCTTCCCCTGGGCGATTGCAGGGTGCGGGACCGAGCCGGCTCCGGTTTCTATCGTTCAGGAAGAGCAAGTCGTCAAAGCTGCGACGTTCGTCGTCGAGCCTGTCGCTTGGCCTAGCGCTGTTCGATGCCAAGGAAGCCTCTTTGCGGATGAGACGACGACCGTGAGCGCTCGGGTAGCTGGTCGGGTCCAAGCGGTGATGTTCGAGGTTGGAGATAAAGCGACTCCTGGCGAAATCTTGGTGGAGATCGACGAAGAAGAGTATCAGCTGCAAGCCGAGCAAGCCGATGCACAGCTCGCACAAGCGCGCGCGGCGATCGGACTGAAACTCGACGACTCTCTCGATTCTCTCAACCCCGATAACGCTCCTCCAGTCCGCGAAGCGCGCGCTGTCCTAGATGAGGCGGTGAAGTCGCTCGCCAGAGTGGAGTCGCTGGCTGGCTCTCTCGTGGTGACCGACAACGATCGTGAGCTGGCTATCGCGGCAGAACAGGTGGCCGCTGCCCGATTAAGCTCTGCCCAAAACGGAGTTCGAGAGAAGATCGCCTTGATCGGCGTCCAGACGGCTCTTCGTGGATTGGCTCATCAACGTCTCAACGATACGAAGGTGCGCGCTCCGTTCGAAGGGTTCGTTCAAACGAAGTCGGTCGCGGTCGGAACCTACGTACAAGCCGGTCAACCACTTTTGACCTTGGTCCGAAATCAAAAACTTCGATTTCGATCGAGCGTTCCTGAAAAGTATGCCCACGAACTTCGGATCGGCCAGAAAGTTACCCTTTCCTTCGACCTAAGCCGGCAGCATCGGGAAGGGACCATTAGTCGGATCAGCCCCAATCTCGATCCGATGAGTCGCTCTCTCGGTTTTGAAGTCGACATCGATAATTCGGATCAATCCCTCCGAAGTGGCTTGTTCGGGGAAGGGGTTGTCGAACTGGATCCCGATTCCCGGGGAATCGCACTCCCTTTAGAAACCATTCAGCGATTCGCAGGGGTGGATAAAGTCTGGAAGGTCGTCGATGGTCAAGTGAAGGAACAGGTCGTCCTCGTGGGAGGGGTTCGAGACGGCATGGTCGAGATCCGAAGCGGCATCGAAATGGGGGATGTCCTTCTCACCTCCGGCGATCAAGGTCGCTCAGGTCGCTGGGTATCGGGCGATAGCTCGGCAACTGAGGAGCCAGCAGCAGATTAAGGTGGCATGAGCGTTCCCATGAATCCGCAATTGAAATGTAACGCGGAGTCGCGGAGGCGCAGGGACGCAGAGAAAGAGAAGATGTTTGGCTGACGCGTAAGCGAGGCCTGAAAATCACAACCCGTGGCGTAAGCGAGGGATAGCACTGAAAACCAGGCATCCAATGCAATGTATCGCAACACGCCCTTCGTGCCTCAGGGACGTGCCACCCGACGGTCGAGATATTCTTGGCGAGGGGCCACGTGCACTCGCGACGCAGTCCCTCGCTAACGCCACGGGTTGTGATGGGGGACGCTTCGCGTCCGCCCACTTACCACCGATACGCCAACCCAGGCTGGGGTTGGCCTGAAGTCTGAAACCTGAAGTCTGAAGCCTCAGGCGAAGCCTGCTAGCTCATTCGGAACCTAGGTGCATTGGCTTGTTTCGGAGCCGGGAACGAGTGAGTGCAGGAGGGATGGTTCCCTTTCTTTTGCACCATCGATAGATTCGGTGCTGGGGCAATGTTCGCCGCAGGCATCATCTCTCGGATCCGCTGGCTCAAGACCGCTGCGTCGTACCAAGTGAAGGAGAGCTCCGGGTCGGCCGCATAGCGCCCCAGCATTCGAAGAGTCTCCGTTCGATTCGCTTCATTGAACATGAAAATGTATTGTTCCTCGCCGCGCACCAGCGCAACGACGCTAACTTCGCCACTCATCAAGCGAACCCTCCGTGCCTGTTTCGAATGCCGTTTCCATTGCAAGCAATCGAAACGGGCCGCTGTGCCTGATCGCGGCCAATGTCGCAACCCTGAGTGCGACTAGCGTTCGTATCGGTAGACAGGCCACCGGAGATTCAGACGACTTTCTAGCTCTCCTCCGCGACTCGAAAGGGTCTCGACGATGTGCAGGTGGCAGCAAAATCTTATAAAGTCTTCGCTCCGTTGGAGATACGACTGCCAACCTCCGAACCTAGCATCGTCACGAAAGTAATAGTACTCCTGAAGTGATTGCGTGAAATCTTCGTCATTTCCGTTATAAGCCTTCATGTGCGATAGGATCGGCTCGTATTGAGGCTCCATCGGTGGAGGAGTCGGAGTCGGACGCCTTGGAACAAAGCCACGGGGATCAGGCCAGTTCTCGGGAATTCCTTCCTCTTGGGCGAGCGGCAGAAATGAATCTACCTCTACCCGTGGCCCGGGCGTCTCGCCCGGAGTCGCAAAGGTTATTCCGGGCGAGACGCCCGGGCCACGATTGGATTCCTCAACGGTTGATGGACGAGATTCCCGTTGCAATGTCGAGACCTTTGCTGGAAGCCTCGCCGGTTCGAAAACCTCCTCATGCCCAGCGAGCATCACCGATACATCCTCTTCGATGGCGAAGACCGTACCGTAGGTCCGCTTGGAAAGGCTTCGGTCAGGTGTCGCCGGAGTCGGCGTTCCTTTCGGAGCGGGAGTTGGAGCTCGCAACTCTTCGCTCGGGAAGGGCTCCTTCGGTAATCTCGGCTCGGGGATCGTCGGACTTAGAAGTTGCCCCGATTCTGATTCGTAATCGATCGGAGTTTGAGTCGCCAGTTGCTCCTTGGCGAGCGCCCGCTCGGCTTCTAGGCGAATCCATGAGGGGATCTTCTTTTCTGCTTTGGTCCCCCAGGGAAGTCCATAGCCGACTGGAATCGGATAGAGGCCTGGATTGGCCGCATACCAGTTGACCTTGAGAGTCATCCTGGGAGGGTAATAAGGAGAGTAGTCGGTAACTGCACCTTGAAGGACGGCATCCACTCCGAGGAATTTGGCAAACTGTTGAAAGTCCTGGGCCGTCGCGATGGGACGGCGGATCACGTTCCTCTCGAAATCGGTAAGTTGATTTTCGACAACTCCGAGGGGGAGGACTTCAAAGCCGGGGACCGACTGGAGTTCGTTGTAATAAGCGAGAGAGACCCGGATGCCACTAAGGGTCGGTTCTTCGCTTTGGTTGCGAAAGGGAAGGACTGCGACCCGAGAGATCTGTGGAAACGGGTTGTGATAGGTTCGTTTGGTGCGGACGTCGGGAACGGCGCTGCATCCCAAAACAAGGGTCGCCACCAGGAGAAGCAACGGAGTGAGCCATTTTTCTCTCGAGAAATGATGGCTTCCGACGTGGCCCGGGCGTCTCGCCCGGAGTTGTGAAAGCTGCTCCGGGCGAGACGCCCGGGCCACGGCATGGCGCAAGGAGAGAGCGGGTCGGGTGGCACGGCCCTGAGGCACGAAGGGCGTGCTGCGAGACCTTGCACTGGTTGCGTGGTTGCCAGTCCGATCCCTCGCTAACGCGTCGGGTTGTGATTGCTTAACCATGGCGGAACGACAAACCGTCAAATTGAGTTGTCGCGTGACGAAAGAACCACCAGGCACAGTAGCCCTTTCGTCACGCGTACCTCTTTCCCCCTAGGTACAAAAGTTGGTATCGACAAGACCGCTAGGGTTTCTATAGTCATTCCACTCGATTCCTGACCTTTTTATGGAATCCCTTCCCCAGTCGGAAAAGATTAACGGGATGGAACCAACCTGCCGAAATCTCGCTGTACCGATGGGATCAGACTCCTATTCAATACGGATCCATATGGACGCCAACCGCAAAAGCGAGCAACTGGATGAATCTTCTCTTTCCATGGATGGGCGCAACGATCGAAGCGGCCGGCCCAGCAGCGGTAAAGAGTCTCGGGCAAGTAGCCTTGAAAACCAACCAAGCGTTTGGCGATCTTCTCTCACAGATAGTTCAAACGGAGGGCAATGGCCCCTCGGAAGCACCGGCGTTAAGCCAGGTCGACGAACCGCCTAAGCTCTCCGCCGCGGAAGAGCTTCGACGCTGGTTGACCGAAGCGAGCGAACGCCTTTCCCTACCTGTGTCTCCTGGTGAGTTCTCACTATTCGTCGCCGAGCCGAACGAAATCAAGGTCGAGGGCCCAGAACCCCTCCGGAGCGAATTGGCGCACCATATTCATGGTTCGCGAGAAGTTCAAAACGCTTTGCTCAACGAACTCAAAAACTCCGGCCCTCCCCAAGGAAGATTCCATCTCGCGTCGACCGATGGCAACATTGGGATGCGCATCGAGTTATAGGGCGAGCGGCAGATATCAAACTACCACCGTGGCCCGGGCCACGAGAGGAAATGGTAAAAACTTATCTGCCGATCGCCTAGGAACCGGCGTTTGAAGGCGTGACCTGGACGCATTGGCACGAATATAATGTGCTTGGGATGTTTGGCCGTCGCGTAAGCGAGGCCACGAAATCACAACCCGACGCGTTAGCGAGGGACAGCACAGGCAATCACGCATCCAATCCCATGTCTCACAGCACGCCCTTCGTGCCTCAGGGGCGTGCCACCCGGCACCATAGGTTTTCCGACAAGGACGACGTTCACTCGCAACGCTGTCCCTCGCTTACGCCACGGGTTGTGATTTTCGGGCCTCGCTTACGCGTCGCCTAAACAGCCCAAATACCTTACAATTCGCGCCGATGCGTCAGCCCAGGACAAGCCCCGTTTCCCAAGCATAAATCTTCCTAGACTACTTTCCGCCGTTTCCTTCGGTGCTCGTCGCACCATCTTTCTTGCTGTTGGGGGCGACCTGCTGATTGCCAGGGGTGTTCAACCCGGTGTAGGCAGGTACGCGTGGCTTCGGGGTCGTTTGGATCAACGCTCGGTGGATCAGGTTCTGATAGACACCCGACGAAGTTGGGGGCTCGACCGTCGTTACCACAATGTGAGGCAACGGGCCGGTGGGAACGAGCTGTGAAACCGCCAATTGTACGCTCTCGACGCGCGTGTCGGTCTCTGCCTGGGTCCGCCCGGACTTCACGTAGATGACTCGCTGGCTCACTGGGGCCTGCGTCAAAATCCACTCGATCTTCAACGCTCCCGCCTCGGTCAGATCGTGCTCGTTGTTGAAGACTAAGCTGCCGAGAGTGTTGTGTTCTCGCCAGCCGTTGTTCTTCATCACCTCGAAAGGAGCAACCACGGAGGCTGCATCCGCTCCCCGAAAAGGTTGTGGCCAAGCATTGTTGCGCTGCTTATCAACACTCGCCTTATGCAACCAAGGCCAGTCGGCTTGAGCGTATGAAGCAGATGATACCAATACTAATGTAGTAATCCCTGCGATGAACCGACGCATGGCAATTTCCCTTCCCTGCGAGCTAAGCCAGCGAGAATCCACTACCCTCCATGGTAAATGGATGGACCCGTAAGTCCTGCTTACTTGCGGTATCGGGTTTTCAGTCCCCCATACTTCGCAATCAGGTGCTCGAACCTCGCAGGTCTCGTAATAGATAAAGTTTGACAGAGCTTAGCCGTGGCCCAGGCTTCTCGCCCGGAGACGCGAAGGCTGTTCCGGGCGAGACGCCCAGGCCATATCGTGGCCTTGCCGTTAAATTCTACCAGGTTTACTCAACTTCCTTAACCGGAACATCCGATCCATACCGTACAGGCCCACTGATCGCTACAAACCACGCCGACATGGATCGAGGACAGCATGAAACCTGCCCAATGGAAAAAACGTTTAAAGATCGTTGCGATACTCGTTGCCGGACTCTCGTTTTCGACGTCGAGTTTCGGTCAATCGCACTCCAGTGCACTGCGGGATGGGCAGGCCCAACGGGGGGGGCAACTCCCCTCCCCAGCCACCCGTGGAGGCTCCCAATTCAAGCTTCCACCGACCAAGCGGGCCCCCGTCCAACAAGCCTCGGCAACCTCGCGCTCTCCGCAATCTCAAGTCGCCCCGGTTCGCGTCGCCCAAGTTCCTACCTCCTTAACCCAAGCAGGAGGGACACGAGGCGCAGCGGCTCACTCAAAACACGTTTCCCAAGCACCACCCAGCTCGGTCGAGCAAGCAGGTTGCAAGGACTGTCAAGCTGGTGGTGGACACGTCTCCGCACCTGTTCATGTCGCTCCTTACGCATCCGCACCTGTGTTTGATGACTATTCCCCCGTGGGGAATCCGGATTCCTACCGGTTCGGATCGAGCTGCGATGATGCTTGCGGACCTACCCCTTGCGGTCCAACTCCTTGCGCACAGCCTCTCGGACTCCTCGGTACCCTTCTCGCCTACTCACAGATCCGTGTAGAAGGGGCTACTTTTTGGGGAGATGCTCAAGCGATGAACAATCCCCTCGTCACGACGAGGCGTCCTGCAAACGATCCCGCAACCGACGGGTTGATCGGGCGAAGCGATACGACCAATCTCTTCGGCGGGAAGGAGATGCTCAGCGATTCCGTCCAAGGCATTCGTGGAGAGATCGGACTCTTTCTCGATCCCTGTCGGAGCCGAGGCCTGATGCTTCGGATGTTCGACGCCTCGATGAACTCCGAAACGTACAATAGCACCAATTCGTTCGAAGCGGTCGTCATGCGTCCCTTCTTCAGCACAGCCGACAACGCGCAATCGACGATCGCCATCAACTATCCCGATTCTGCATCCGGTTCCATCTACGCGTCCCTCGACAGCGAGGTCTACGGTGGCGATATCTTGATGCGTCGGACGCTTCATCAAGAAGCGATGGGAAAATTCGAATTCCTCGCTGGCTATCAAATGATGCGACTCGACGAGGGCCTTTCCATCGTCTCTTCGACCACCGCTTTGGATAACGGGAGCGCCCCCCTCGGAACGGTGTCGGTTCTCGAAGATCACTTCACGACATCGAATCGCTTCAACGGTGCTGCTCTTGGACTCAACGCGGCGTTTCGGGATCGCTGCTGGAGCTTCACCGCATTGGGTAAGCTAGGTCTCGGCAACGTCGACCGCAAAGTGAATATCCATGGGCGCTCCGAATTTTCCGTACCGGGAAATCCGCCGAGCAACTTCAGCACCAACGACGGGTTGCTGGCTCGATCGAGCAATAATGGTGACTACAGCTCAAGCCGATTCGTCGTAGCTCCTGAGCTTGCTCTAACCCTTGGTTATCGCTTCACACCCGGACTGGAAGCAACGCTCGGCTACACATTCTTGACGCTACCTAAAGTGGCTCGCGTTGGAGATCAACTCGATCCGCAACTCGCTTCGAATATCAGTGCTCCACCCACCGGTGCAGTCACCCCACGCTACAACCTCACCGAATCGAACTACTCGCTCCATAGTCTGAGCTATGGTGTGCAGTGGCGTTACTAGCTTCGATGGTGACATCGACCTGAAGGTGAATTCGTTCGGCTGCAATCGCAACCTGCTCCAGGGGGATCTCGATCCATACGCTTATCGCTCGAAAATCAGTTCGAGCGGTTGGATTGGGGGAGCGGAGTTGCGAGGCACCGACGATTCGTTCAATCCGAGTTACCTTTCCGGTCAGCTCTTCGCGCAATGAAATCGATTTGAGCCTCGCTCGATCTCCGATTTGAATCCTTGCGACGTCTGCTTCATAAACCTCGGCCACACAAACCATCTCGCTCAAGTCGGCTAGCTCAACGATGGGGAAAGTACTCAAATTCTCTCCTTCCTTCGTCGGGATGCTCAGGATGGTCGCATTGTAAGGAGCCCGGACGACGCTTTCTTTCAACTGAAGCCGAAGGAGTTCCACTTGCCGCTCCAAGGAGAGGAGTGGAGATTCCGCTTTGCCCCGCTCAAGCGTCTCTTCTACACTTCGAAGATTCTCTTTCGCTAGCTCCAGTTGCAACTCGGCTTGTTGCAATTGATGCGTGGCTGACAGAATCGTTTGGTCTGCAGAAAGCCTGGCTTGTTGAAGTTCCAGTTCTTTGAGCTCCAGCTCCCTTTTTCCAACGGCGGGTCGCGTCAACGGATCGTCTCGCAACTTCGCAAGAGTTTCCACTTGCGACTGAAGAGTCGCATGCTGCTCCAGCCCCTGCTTCGCTCCATCGAGTTGCGCACGAGCGATCTCGACAAGTTGCTCCCCGTTGGTTTGTTTCCCTTGAGCAGCGAGGACCGCGAGTTCCAGCTCCCGAATCCGAGTTCGCTGCAACGACTCCGCCTCTTTCAGTTTCAGTTCGGCGATCTCTAATTCCAATTGCTTGAATCGCTCCCCCTTCAATTGAACCAACATTTGCTCTGCAGAGACTTGGTCTCCGACTTTCACGAGAACCTTCTCGACTTGATCTCCTGGCATTCCGGAAAGACGTGCGATGCCGCGAGCGGGTTGAAGTCTTCCTTGGGCATGGATTGCGGAAGTCGTTTGGGTTGTGGAAACTTGAAGGACAGATTCGATTGGAGAAGTGAGTAGCTGAACTTGAGTCGGTGGGGAGGGAACGCAACCAACACTCATCGCACAAATCACCACACCGAAGGGGGACAAATGTTTGGAAAGGAAAATAAATCGCGGTGTGGCAGTCATATTAAATAGGTTACACTCAGTTCTAACGTCTTGACGTGCATCGAAGGGAAAATCTGGGAGATAATGAGCTAGGTATGACGTCGAACGCCTTACAGCGGGCAACGCTGTTCGATCCGCAGACTCGGATTCGGATGGCGCAAGGAGCCCAGCCCTCCATCCGCGCCTCGGGACTACAGCATTTTTTCGGGGAAGGAGAACTAAAAAAGCAGATCCTCTTCGACAATCGGCTTACGGTTTACCCAGGTGAGATAATCATCATGACCGGTCCTAGCGGATCGGGAAAAACGACTTTGCTGACGTTGATCGGCGCATTGCGGACCGTGCAGGAAGGAGAGCTCGACGTTCTTGGTCGACCTCTGCATGGAGCCTCCTCCTCGCAACTGCAAGATTTTCGCCGCGAGATTGGCTTCATCTTTCAAGCCCACAATTTGTTCGGTTCCCTCACTGCTTTGCAGAACGTCCGGATGTCGTTGGAACTCGATGGAGCGAAGCGTTCGAGGAAGAGCCGTAACGAAGCGGCTTCGGAGATGCTGGAGAAAGTAGGGCTTGGTCATCGCATCTACCATAAACCGAAGCAGCTTTCGGGGGGGCAAAAGCAGCGGGTTGCGATCGCTCGTGGATTGGTCCATCAACCCAAATTGGTGTTGGCCGACGAGCCGACCGCGGCGTTGGATGAGCAGAGTGGCCGCATGGTGGTCGATCTGTTGCAGAAGATGGCGACGGAGTCGGGGACAACGATTGTGATCGTGACCCACGACAATCGAATCCTTGACGTCGCGGACCGGATCGTGACGTTGGTCGACGGGGAGATACGAAGCGATACGCTCATCAAAGAAGCGGCGATCCTGACGCAGATGTTGGCCAAGAGCAAGGTCTTTGAGAAAGTCACTCCACGGACGTTGACGTTGATCGCAGACGAGATGATCGTCGAGCAAGTCCCTGCGGGGACTCGCATCATTCGAGAGTTGGAACCAGGGGATCGATTCTTCTTGATTCGCCAAGGCTCGGTGGTGGTCAGGCGAGGAGATCCCGAGAAAGAGATCGCACGACTTTACACCGGAGATTTCTTCGGAGAAGCGGCGTTGATCACCGGCCAACCGCGAAACGCGAGCGTCTACGCATTGGAAGATTCGTTCATCTGTTCACTCAGCAAAGAACGATTCCAAGCCGCGATGGCGGAATCGGCGAGCCATGATGAAGAGATTCGAAACGCGTATGCAGGATCGTTTGATCGATAGGACGTTTTCGTCCGCCGCTCGCCTTAACCCTACAACCGTTTTCTCCCCCCGAAGTCGTTTAGGAAGCCAAGAAGCTAGAGGAATTAGGGTTGCAAAACCGAAAACCGCCGGTTAAATTTCCCTCACTGATTTTCCCCTGTAGCTCAGTCGGCAGAGCAGCGGACTGTTAATCCGCGTGTCGGTGGTTCGAGCCCACCCGGGGGAGCCTTTTCCAAAGTTCGAACTTTGGATCCCAAACGAGTTAACGCTCGGCGTTGAGAGATCGATCGCCGGGCGTTTTTCGTTTTTACCCAGGTTTTCCGCTGATTTCCGCGATCCTGCCCCCACCGAGCGGCGCTCTCTAGTTGGAGAGAGATTTTCGTACTCCGAGTGAAACTCCCATGGTTGCGTTCGCACATGGGAGAGTTCGGGTCTCGAACTCTCTGACTCTCTCTTTTCCGCCCCTCCCGGAGTTAACACCGAGTTTCCACCCGTTCCCCGAACGGAACCGGTTTCGAACTTACACTTACCGCAGACCATTACGCCATGAAATGCTGGCTTATCTCAGACACCCACACCCGCCACCGCATGCTTCGCGTCCCCACCGGGATCGATGTCGTCATTCACTGTGGTGATGAGTCCACGAGCCGAAGAGCTTACGTCAACGAGCCCGAAGCAAGAGCCTTTTTCGAGTGGTACTCGGCACTGGATATCCCTACCAAGATCTTCGTCCCGGGCAATCATTCGATCGCGATCGAGCAAGGGCTTGTTCGTCCCGAGCAGTATCCCGGAATCCGTTTTCTGATTCACGAGATGACCGAGCTTGACGGGTTGCTCATATTCGGCACTCCCTATACCCCGAAATTCTTCGACTGGGCTTACATGCGACCACGCGAAGATCTCGACTCCGTGTGGCAGTCGATTCCCGACAACGTCGACATCCTCATCTCCCACGGACCGCCGAAAGGGTTCTTCGATGTGACGCGCGATTTCGACACCAATGCCCCCATCCATGTCGGCTCCAATTCACTCACCCGCCAAGTCACCGAGAGAATCAAACCGATCCTTCACGCGTTCGGACATATCCACGACGAACCTAGCATCCGAAACTTCGGGATGATCCGGCACGCAGACACGACCATCATGAACTGCTCCTGCTGCAACCAAAGCAACAAACTCGTGAACCACGGCTTCGTGCTCGACATCGATCCGATTCGCAGAACGGTAGGGGGATTTTGAAAGCCATCTTTGGTTAGTAGAATACCTCGGTCACATGATAACTCCGGCCTCAACTGGGGTTAAAATCCGAACCAATTATGGTTCCCTACGTCCTGAGGCAGTCAATGGATGCAAAAGCAAAACCGATTGAAGAGATACTCCACTCGGGCCATCAGTTCCTAGTTCCGTTTTTTCAGCGGAACTATTCTTGGAAGCGAGAGAACTGGGAACGACTGAGCAACGACATCTGGTCCTTGCTCGACGAACAAACAAGGAAGAAGCACTTTCTTGGCCCGCTCGTCTGCGCTGGTATGCCTCCCATTCCCGGAGAAGTGAACAAGTTTCAGCTAATCGATGGCCAGCAGCGACTTACGACGCTTTCCTTGCTGCTACTCGCGTTGCGGAATGTTGCTCGTCAAAAAGGGAACAGAGAACTGGCTGAAGAGATCCATGAGACGCTGCTCGTTCACCGCCACAAAAAGGGTACACAGCGATATAAGCTTGTTCCGAGAACCGGGGACCGAGAGATTTATCAGGCCATGGTAGACGAAAAACCCTGTGATCTTTCCTCTCCCCGATTGCTCACAGAAGGCTACGATTATTTCCGAAAGCTCGTGCAAACGTACTGTGTTGAGGACGTGGAGCGATTGCGGAGCTTGTTTGATACGGTCATCAACCGAATCTACTTGGTTGTAATTACACTCGACCAAGAGGATCCGTACGAGATTTTTGACAGCTTGAATTCCACGGGATTGCCTTTGGAAGAATCTGATTTGATTCGAAACTTCCTTTTCATGCAGGTTCCGTTGGATGAGCAGGACGAGTTTCAGTCGAAATGCTGGCTAGAATTTGAGAACAGCTTCGATAAGGATGGGCTTGCAATAGCTCCAACTCGGTTCTACCGTGAATTCCTTATGCGTGACGGGAAGTACGTCAAACGCGATTCTGTCTTCGCGGAATTCCGCGATTTTTACGAAAAGGCTGGGCTAAATCCGGAAGAGTGCGTTGCAATGCTTCAACAGTATCTGAAGCTTGCACGTATGATTGCGAGCGATGGAGTTGGCCTCCCGAAGAAGCCCAGGATCGCGCTGCAGCAACTGAATACGATGGATGTGGAATCAACTGCCAATCCATTGCTCCTCAACCTTCTGAATCGTTACTCCAAGGAGTCGCTCCCAGAGGCGACACTCACTCAGAGCTTGAAGGCAATCACTAGTTTTGTGTTCCGCCGAACCATTTGCAACGAATCAACTCGCGCATACGGGAAGTGGTTCTGCGAGTGTATTTCTGAATTGGCTGATACGCCTGCGGAGAATCTGACAGCTTATCTTTTGCACCGAGGTTGGCCGGATGACGAGACTTTTGTGCACTCAGCTGTTGAGTTCCAGTTATACAGACGCGAACATCGCAAGTGTCGGACGGCATTGCATGCGATCGAGCTTGCGTATGCTCACAAAGAAGCTCCTGACCTCGTACCGATGCAGATCGAACATGTAATGC
Organism: uncultured Pirellula sp.; assembly: GCA_964394065.1. Classification (GTDB taxonomy): domain Bacteria; phylum Planctomycetota; class Planctomycetia; order Pirellulales; family Pirellulaceae; genus JBKCUI01. The sequence continues at coordinate 12,727 of CAYMXM010000068.1, forward strand.
CTCAGTCGCTCCCCAAAGGGGAGGCCGGTAAAGAGTGGCGTGTTTATCTTGGTGACTCTCCAGATCGACAGCATAAAGTTTGGCTTGACACCCTTGGGAACCTTACGCTTACCGGATACAACGGTAACCTCAGTAACAAGAGTTTCTCCGAAAAGAAAACGATATTCGCAGATAGCAAGCTCTCAATGAATGAATCTATCGCATCTTCGGACAGCTGGACGGTAGAGAAAATTCGCACTCGTGGGAAGGATCTAGCGGAGAAACTTGCAAGTATCTGGGCTCGACCAGAATCGCCTGTTCCGTTCGTTCCAACACGGAATGACTCGGAGACGCAACTAAAAGCAGGTCGCGAACGTCGGATAAAGTACTGGGCGGACTTTTCGAGATGCTTGCAGCGTATGAACTGCCCGCTGAGCCTGTCACGACCTGCTGAAGGCTTGATTGCAAACGTCTTCCTCCCTTTCCCTGACATCGGTTTGACCTGTCGTTACGCTTTGTCGAAAAGCGAGCTTGAGATTGAACTCTACTTTCTCCGTAAACGTGGCAAGGCAATTTTTGACCGATTGCTCGAAGATCGCGTGGGTATTGAGAGCACTTGCGGAAGCAATCTTGAGTGGAGCGACGGAAGCAAGCAATCGATCATGTCTCGGAAGGCCAACGTCAGCATCAAAGACCCGATCGATTGGCTTGAGCAGCACGAATGGATGGCAAAAACTCTTGAGCATTATCATGGCGTTTTTTTTAACCGCCTGGAATTGCTTTCGAAGTCGATCAAGGAGAAGAGCGTCTACAGGCAACAACTTTTGGAGTACTGGACCGGCTTTCATTGTCATTTGCACGAGACGAAAAGTACGATCGCTGGTACGACTCCGTTGCCACAGAACTGGAATAATTTCCCGATTGGTCGCTCTTGGTGCTACCTTGAAGCGTCGATCTCCCAAAATCAGAACCAGTTGCGAGTCGCATTGTTTTTTGCGAGGCCAGTGGCGAAGCCATTCTTTGAGCAACTGACAGCTCAGAAATCTGATGTTGAACGAGAGATCGGAGAAGCTCTCGATTGGTTTTCCTCGGATAGCCATAAGCAGTCAAGAATCTCCCTTTCAAAAGTTGGCTCCTCTTTGGCAACGCCAGAAAACTGGAAGGATGACTTCAAGTGGTTTCGAGAAACGCTGACAAAATTTGATCAGGTCTTTCGAGGAAGAGTCGCCGGCTTAGCGTGTGACTAGAGGGACTTTGAGTGAAAACGCCGATTAACGAACGGAATTTCGGCTTACTTGGATCATCCATTCGATGATGGCTCCAAGTCCAATTCCGGCCGTGTAGCAAACGAGATCGGTCCTGAGAAACCCGAACCCGAGAACGAGCCCTCCCAAGGTCGTCTGACGGATCGAGTCGATCCAAGGGGCATGGTAAAGTTGACTGATCTCGACCAAAAACGAAAGTACCAGCGAGATCGCCGCTCGCGCGATGATCGGTCGACCAGCCAAAACGGTACTGACCAACAAAAATAACATCAACGCCCACAATGTGTCGCCCGCGTATTCCGCCAAGAAATGCGGTAAGTAGCCCCGGTACTTCCGAGAAGCGAGCCCTAGAAGGATCACTACCGACGCTGCAAGTACGTAAGCGTACGACGGGGGCTTGGGATTTCGGCTGCGCGATGGCGATTTGAGT
>CAYMXM010000069.1:0-14311 GCA_964394065.1 uncultured Pirellula sp.
TACCCCTCACCCCCGGCCCCTCTCCCCGAAGCGGGGCGAGGGGAGCAGAGATATAGCGCGGCGCGCCAAGACTAGAAACAGGGAAGTTATTTCGGAGCACCTCTTACCCCTCCACGATCAGCGTACCTGCGTAACCGACGACTTGGTTTGCGTCCCCTCCCCGTTGGGCACTTGTTTCATACGCGACTCGCTCCACCTTGAACTTTTTACCGAGGCACTTCAAGGTTTGCATCACAATCGCAGCGGGGACCACTCCGCACATGCTGATTTGATGACTGCGGCAGACCTCCAGCAAATGGAGAGGGTCGCCGGTCTCCATCGCTTCGAGGGCCAACATATCGCGACGACGATTTTCCAGCAATGGTAAGAAGTGATTCATGTCGCTGGAGATTACCAACAATGGCATCTCCTCTTGCGACTGAAGCACCTTGGCTAGTTGTTCGCTGAGTTGCTGGATTTCGGGCCAACTCGCATCTCGCAACACCACGGCCGTGATTCGTGGGGGAGTCTTATCACGGAGGAGCGCTTCCAAAATAGGCAACTGCACTTCGATTCCGTATTCGAGATAATGGGCATTGAGATCGAGCTCCATTCCTTCAACCCCCTCAGCGACCGCCTTGGCAAGCCCCAGGTTTGCAGACCATGGTTCCGCTTCTGGAAGAGCCCACTCTTTTGAAGGGCTTACAGCCCAGTCGGCGCCAAATTTCGTGTGCTTCGGTCCAAAGATCAAAAGGGTCTCGGGGAGATCGACTTGTTCCCAGACTTTGGTTGCGATATTACCGCTGTATTGAATACCCGCATGAGGGGTCATCAATCCTAGAACCTTCCGTTGAGAGATCGGTTCTTTGCTCTGGAAGTCTTCCAGATAAATCGTTCGACCCGATTTGGAGGTGGGATAGAAATTCCCCGCAACCGCTGGCTGGCGCGCGATGTCGCTGTTGAGAGTCGTAGGAGCGTTGCTCGCCACCAAGGTGCTCAAGGTCGACATGCACTGCATGCTAAAGACCGCAACAGGATTCTTCCGAATTCGAAGGGGGAGAGCTGCTGACTGAACCAATTCATGCACCGATTTGGTCGAATCGAAGGAGACTGCACATCGATCCGCGGCGAGGGTCACAATCGCCCGATTGTCGGGTCGCACTTCGTCGACCTCGCACTCCACCAATTCTTTTTTGAGCGAATCTCCGTCCCAATCCTCGAAGAGAAGGTTTCCGTGATGGATCGGATCATAGAGGACAGTCACCTCTGCCTCGATATTAACCTTCCTTTCAAATCGAGTTCTCGCGAGCGTTTCCGCTGCGTACCGACAAAGCTCGAACAAGCTGTTTTGGAGCGCGAACCCTGGACGGAGCGAAGTGTGAATCCAGTTGGCGAGCATCTTGTTTTCATCGGAGTCTCGAAGTGTCAAGACAACACCGTTCACGTGCCCCTCAAGAGCGCCGAGAGAAACATAGCTCGGAGTTCCCCCTTGCGTGAAAGCGATCAAGTTCTGTGCAACTACTTGTTTAAGTCGCCCGAGTTCTTGAACGGTTCCCGGCGGGAGAACGACAGGGAGGTTGCTCGGCACCACATCTTCCGCGATCTTTCCCTCGATCACGATCCCGTCAAAGACTTCGAGTACGGCCGAAGCGTCTTGCCAAGAAGCCTCATGCATTCCTGCTTTTCGGCAGACCGCTTCTAAAAATTGTTTCGCATCCCAGCTTTGCTCCGAAGCAACCGTGGGTAGCAGCAGGCCGGCTTGGTTGCCCCGTGTGATGCGCACGCCGTGCTTTCCGATTTCGATCCCTTTCACCCGATCGGCTGGTACACCTTTTATGACAACGGGGGAGGCGAGAAGGGAGATATCGACCTTGAGGTAACGCACTTCTGCTGGAGAAATCGGTGCCATGCGAACGTCGTCATGAACGGTTCGTTTTGCCGATTCCAGAATCGCTTCGGCCAAAGGAGTAGGCTTTCCGAGGAACCCACAACATCCTCGCAATTGCTTTCCCCGGGCTAGAGTGACGAAAAGCCCGAAGACATGTTGATCGGCGAGTTCCCCAAGCTCTGACTTCCAATCCGAAAGGAGGGAGCGACCACTTGCAGCCGAGACGACAGCAAGTTGCGTCGCGCGATGAATACGTAGTTTTTGCTCGTCCGTCAGCTCGTCCAGTTGAAGCATCGGCAGTTTAACGGGTGGGGTGATAGTCATGAGAGGCTCCAGGGCGCGTTGCCGCGCGGTCTACGGTCACTGAGGATAAGGGGAGTAGGGTGGGAAGAATGGACTTGGGTATCGACGTTCTATCGAAGGGCGAGGTAGCGCATTTCGGTTTGCTTCGGGAAGTGGGTTTGCAAACTCGCGGGGTCTCCCCCCTACGACTTCGGGGCCAATATCGTTCATCGGATAGGGGTCGAAGAAAACAGCGCGCTCGGCCTGCCGCTGTAGCGTTCCCTGTCCGTATTCACTTCCTCCCCATCGCTTTTGTGAAAGAGGGGCTCCCGAACAACCTGTAAGAATGGGGAGCGTTACGAGGAGAACGAGCAGAAAGAATGTTGGCGCAAAGCGAATCGAAGGTATCGATCGACTTCGAAAATCTCTAAGCAAAATCTGCATGGCCGGTGCCGAGGGGTGGCGGCGCGGAAATAACGTAAAGGTGTAGGTTACACGGCGGAGCAAGGCGAACGCCATAGCAATCGATCCATCGATGCGTTATTTGCGGATGACTAATTCCCCAATCTTTTTGCCGGTATTCGTTCCGAGGGTATGCCAGTCATCGATATTTGGGAACGCATCCAAGAACAATTTAATAAACCTGGACCAGTCCGAGGGCTGAAGGGTGAGGCATCCGTCCGAACCACGTTTCGAGTTGAATCCGTTGTGGATGTTGATGCCCGCCGAAGTTGTTTTGCTCGCACTCGCACTCGTGACTGGCACTGAATCGCGTGCGTTTACCAGCAGACCGGCACGAATACCTTCGGTAGCAACCACTAGTTTTTCAGCACCTTGTTTGGCGGCACCTCCACCTTTGTGAAACCCCAGATGGACCGGATAGGTACCGTCATTGACGCGCCCCTTTACCATCATGTCGTCCGGCCATACGGAACCTGTGAAGGTCCCGGTCAGTCCGCCAGAAAGCACGACGGTAGATTCGTACATGCCGGAATGGGTGGCAGCAACCGGAGGGTTGTAGTTCGTTTTCGTAGGGATCTTACCACCGTGGGTAAAGGTGATAGTGACTAGGCTAACATGGGTCGGTCGGGGAGGCTGCGGGCCTGACGAAATATTTAGGGCTCTCCAGGTTGAACCGTTCACGTCGACACGGCCATCGGGGCGCATCATCCCAAGTTCGGACTTTTGAAACGCAAGAATCGCCTTGACCGTCTTGGATGCCCCTGCGACTCGACTGATTTTGCCGTCGATCGCTCCGGGATGATAATCCTGTCTACCTCTTTTTTGGGATGCGGCGGTGAGGAGTTGTTGGACAATGCGTACATCCGCATCGATGTTTCTCGCCCCACTTTCCCAGTTTCCTACAGATGCAGTAATATTGGCCATAATAGACTCCAGGCTGCTGTACCAAAAGAGAGTTAAGTTCTGCGGCCGTTATCGTAACACGGGTGAGAAGGGTTGCTAAAAAAAATGATATTTGCTGGGGATCAGCTCACCCAAGCCTCATTCGTAAGATTCGTTCGATTCGTGGTTCATTCCCAAGCCCCTCCTCTGACGCCATGATTGCAGATGGCACCCACCACCTATTCGCTGAGCCAATCTCAGTCTCCTGACTTATGCTCCTTAAAAAACTGCGCAATTCGCTCGAAAGTACCCTCTGGAAAATCGCGATGCCCTCCAGGGTGGATCAGCGCGACCACGGGAGGACCATTCTTCGACGAGTACTCCGTACAGTATTTCCCAGATTCCTTTCCCGCCTCATCGCATCCGTTTAGTTGGCGAACCCGTCGCAAGGCAAACTCCTGCCAAGAGAATTTCACCCGATCGTCGGTCTCTCCGGCAACGTGTAGGACTGGCTTTGGCTTAGCATTCCTAAAGTCCCGTGAAAATACAGCACCGGAAGGAGCGAACGCCGCGAACTTGTCTCCCCGGGCAGCCCAAAGGATGTATGTGAACTGGCCGCCATTGGAATGACCGCTACTGTAAATCCGATTCTCATCGATCTTGAAATCGGATTGAAGCGATTCGAGCATGGTGTCGAAGAACGTTAGATCTCGGTCATTCTGATCGCCGACGCGGACTTGCCAACCAGGCATCTTTCCTTCTTGATCGAGAAGCTGCCCCGGCGTTTTTAGTCCTTGCGGATAGACGACGATTGCTTCCTTCCAGTGGTTGTGAAAAGAATAAGCTCGGGCAGCATGGTCGGATGTCCCGCCATGTCCATGCCAGAAGAATACCAGCGGTGTCGGCGACTCTTTCGCCTCTTTGGGAACCCAAACAAGGGCCTCACGCGTATCCTCTCCAACCATCCATGACATTCTCTGAAGCTCTTCTGCCCCGGAAAAGGGAGCCGAAGACCAGACGAAGCCCCAGAGAAGCAGAAACAAAGCGACTCGCATTGGGAAAACCCCTTTCTCGAAAGTTTTAAGGTAGTGGAAACCACCCTTCGCTACGCGGCGGGTTGTGTGTGGGGACGCTTCGCGTTCCCACAGGGTGTTACTCCCGATCCGCTTCTGCGAAAATCGGCGCAATCTGCGGATAGTTTCTCCCTCGCAATCTGCGGATATCTTCTATCGCCCCCTATTGAACGTTGGAGCGTTTGGAACATTGGTTTGTGGCAAATGCTTCTTCAAGGATGCAATAGTCTCCGCATGCTGGGGATCTCGCGCCAGGTTCTTCCATTCATAGGGATCGTTGTCGTGATCGTAGAGTTCCATGCTCCCATCGGCGTATTGGATATACCGCCAGCGCTGCGTTCGCACGGTATGGTTATCCTGCTTGAAGGAACTGCGTTGTCAGCGTCTTCTCTTTCGGAATGACTTGTCGCCAATCATGGGAGTTATCGTAGACCCCGGACATGTTTGGGCGAATCCCCGACATCAACGCAGCGCGGCTTGGATTGCAAGAAGGAGCGGCACAGGCGGCGTTCGTGAAAGTCGTTCCCATCTTGGCCAAGCGATCCAGGTTCGGAGTCTTAGCCTGAGGGTTGCGCCCCAGATGTCCGACCCAATGGTTTAAATCGTCGATGGCGATCATGAGAACATTGGGACGCTTGGTTGCTCCGTTAACGCCCGTAGCATCGCTCGACTGAGCGTTGGCGGTGGGAAGTGCCACCGGGACGATCGATGCGATCGCCAGGAAAGCCGGGAATAGGTATTTCCCAACACGGAGAGAGGAAGACCGGCGAGACAACATGAGAGGAAAACTCCTGATGAGGCTGAAGCAAATGTTCTGAGAGCGTCGTAGCACTTAGTTATTAGTTATATCCGAGGGGGGGGGGGGACTCACGCAAAGGCGCCAAGGATGAATCAAACATCTTTCTCCCCTCCATTGCACCTTGGCGCCCTAGAACGCGCTGCGCTTTTTGATCTCCGCTCCCCTCGCCCCTTTTAGGGGAGAGGGGCTGGGTGTGGCCTGACGCATCGGAGTAAAACTAGTGAGACCAGGTAGAATTGTAGAGTTTAAAAATGGTCACGTTTTTGGTAGCCCCGGTAGGGGCGGAACAAAAGAAACGCAGGTTTGTTTCGCCCCTACCGGGGCTCTAAAACCACTTCCTCCCTTCTATACGTGGGGCCAGCCCCACGCCTAAGTTCGAGACGCCCCTACCCGGGGCTACCTTTCCTTGACCTACGATCAAAGCTAAGGACGAAGCCCTCTTCTTCCTCAAGTCTATTCGTAAGATTCGTCCGATTTGTGGTTCATCCCACGGTTCTTCTGGGGCTGTGTTTTCAGGGACAGATCCTTAACAATCTGCGAAAATCAGCGAAATCTGCGGATAGTTTCTCCCTCGTTATCTGCGGATTTTTTACACCTACCCTGCATTTACGTAGTAGTAATAAGCGATCATCCCGATAATCGACAACAGGGAGGCCAAACCTACCAACGCGGCGAGGTTTGCGAAAAACATATATCGGCGGTCGGTCTCGATCGCGGAACGTAGCCACTCGAGTTCTCCCTGCTGATCGACTATCTTGCTGATGACATTCTTGACAAACGCTTGCTCGCTCGGACCAGAACCGGTTGCTGCGAAGTAACAGCCACTGAAAAGTGGTTGCTCGCGCGCAAGATGGGGATCTGTACGTAGGTTCACACCGAGCCCACCTGCAATCACAGTCTTCAAGCTGGATGCAAACCCACCCCGAATTCGACACAAGAGTTGATACAATCTGGTATTGTGCTTTCGCTTCAACGCCTGCTCGGACTGGAAGAACATATAGATCCAATCCTCGAACTGCGCGCTAGCATGGACCGCAATCGCTCCTAATCGCTCAGCGTCTGGGCACGCCCACAAGTGATCGCTCCCTTTGCCAAATCGGAAATCACTGAGCTGCTGGGGTTTGAATCGGTTCATCAACTCAATGAAGCCCGAGTCGATTTCCATCCCGGTCACGAGAACCGTATTGGCGGCTCGAACCTGTAGTTCCTCCCGAATCACAGCGACATCCCGTTGCATCGCTTCCAACAATGGGCCACTCGATTGTTCGACCAACTCGAACGGAAGCGTCGTGAGAAGCCCGTTCATCGGGCAGCAAGGAAAACGGGTCTTCCAAAGAAGCCGACAAAAATGGCTCAACTTGTCGCGAGATAGGTCGATCTCATTCGACGTAAGGCTTCGGACCGAATTGGAATAAGTGGTCCCCGAGGTTGCCCAATCGGGGGCAGCAATCATCGTCCCCCCATCAATCCCTCCCCCCAATCCCCCATCCGGGGAAGCGTTCGGAAACATGGTCCCGGAGACAGTCCCCCCACTACCACCCGCAGGGGAGCCACCCTTCCAGTTCCCTCGATAGTTCTCGAAGAAGGAAGCATCTACAGTTCCGCCTGCAGGGAAGTCGCCGGAACTCGGTTCTGCATGAGGACTGGCGAAGGCTACTGAACGGGTGGGAGACTTGGACAAAAGGGAAATACAGGAACAGTCGTGGAGGAAAACGAAGATCGCATGCGGTGCCGCAAAAAACGAGATAGGCCCCTCACCACTTTGAGGAGATTGAACAACCGTCTCGATTTTGGCACTCTTTAGTAAGGCTGCCGCTGCGCGCGTCGTCCCGGTTCCAAGGACGAGGAAAATTGGGGAATCGTCAATATAAATTCCCAATTGATTAGCCCCGGCAACCCCCGCCCCCCAAATCTCGTCTATCTCGGGGTAACGAGACTTTTCCTCGATCATCCAAATGCGAACGAAGTGATAGACCAACAAGGGAATGATGACCAATGCTGGACTAGGCCATAGCAAGTAGTAGATCCAGGACTGTTGCTGAATGTCGGGTGACAAGCGAGTCTTGATGGCACATCCCACCCAGATCAACAACAAAAAGAGCAAGCTGATCATCGCCCATTTGAAGGGGAGGGTGAAGTTGCGAAGAAAACTGATTCCGGGAATGCACTTCGACAACCATACATAGAGTTGCCGCATCGGTGAGGTAATCCACTGAATAAGTGCTTCGATGCCGCGCAACATGGTTAGTCAAACTTGTGATAGAGAAGAACGTAACAAACGACTGCGGCCGCAACGAGGAGTGCAGAGGCCATCGCGTAGTTGATAAACGTCCGCTTTCCTTCCAAGGGCTGGAAACTTCCTTGAAGCTGCACCTCTCCAGGAACATGGGGGCGTCCCTGTTTGAGATGAAGGGATCGAGCGGTTTCGCGGCACCAACCTTCGAGAGTGTCCGGTAGCCTAAGGCGCGCGGCGGTATCTTGAGAACGATAGTCCGCGTAGAAGCCCGCGAAACCGAGTACGACTGCGATGTAATAAACTTCCAACGCATTCTTCGACGGCAACCTGGCTGCTGCGGCTGCATTGACGAAGAATTCGATATGGGCATCCCGGGTGCCGAAGAACGTATGCTCTAAACAGTACTCTTTCCACCATGCCGATTCGGTCCAGTTCGAGCCGATGAGCCGGGCGTCGATCCAACTGCAAACGGCAAACTTAGCTAACTTCCAATCCTCCGTCTGCCCGAGCCGAGCCTCCGCCTCCTCGATTCTTCGAATGATCGCAGCTCGTTCGTCGGACGTGACTACTCGCACATTGCTTTCAATGCGGTCTTCTAACGAAAGAGCAGCGGTAAAGATCGGGTCGAGAGACTCAGCAAACTCGGGGGTCAATGGCTTTCCTCTCCTAATTACATTCGCTTCTTAACGGCGAAAATCGCAAACTCTAAACCATAAGATTTGCCGTCCACGTTGAGATGAAGTCGGCGATTTCCCGGCAAGGAATCGAGATTCGAAATCTGATCCTTCCGAATGCGCAATCCTAACGACTGCGAAAGAAGGACTTGCTTCCAGGGCTCTCCCTCCAAGTCGATATGGAACATGAGCCACTTCCCGCGATTCATAAGGGGAGCTGGAATCTGCTTCGCGCCCGAGATTCGCAAACCAGGTTCTCGATTCGTCATGTAGGTCTCCACCATCTGGGCTGCCCCCAGCTTGAGGTCGATCTTTCGATTGACAAAAAGCTGTGCACATTCCTGGATGGGGCTACCAACGGTCGTAACGCCAAAGTACCAATCCCACTCCGGACCAAACCACTCGGGCTCGAGAGCGACATGCATCCCCAGTCCAGCCCCGATGAAAAATCGCTGAACCGCTTCTTCGTCTTTCACCGAGTTGATGAGCCGCTTGATCTGATCGCAGGTCCAACGAAATATCCGTGCTAAGTCGTCATGGTCATAGTGAAGCACCTCTTTGATCGCTAGGTTCGGACCGAAGATGGAACAGCGACCGAGGATGCTACAGAGGTTTGTGTAGGCGACCAAGGGATGGACCCCTTGCGCGTAAGCGAGGGAACTCAGCTCCGCGTAGGACTCGTTCAGAACACTCATCAACCAGACCTTTTGCAAGTCGCCTTGAACCTGCGTCGAGAGGGAGATGTCTTGCCCCTCAATGATGGTTGCGAGGGTTTTGATTCGACTCCCGATGAAGTTTCTGAGGTCTCTTAGCAAATGAGCCAAATCATTCCAAGCGAGTATCGAGGTGCAGGGAGGGTAATACTCTGGATCGATCCGATACTTTCCACCTTGGTCGGTCGGTATCAGTTTGAGAATTGGCAAAAGCTCTAACCCGGCAAGCTCTTCGTTGGACAGGACGAAGCGGTAGTTGATTTTGCGAAGCTCGATCGACTGTTCATGCCCTCCGCCACTTTCGTCGGGAAGGTCTTTGCTAAAAGCGATATAGCGGGTGACATGGCTCGCAGAGCGTCCCACATTGGAGGGGCCCTCTTGAAGCGTCGGTATCGCTAGATAGAGGGTAAGGGGTTTTCCCCGGTCTCCTTCTCCTACACGTACGTTGAGATCGACCGACTCGGTATGGTTCCCACTCCATGCGAGTACCGTCCCATCGCGCATCCTCCCTTTCAAATTCGTAATCTCTACGATCCCGTTTCCAAGTGCATCTTCCGAAATGGAAATGCTGCTGAGACCATATCCACACGGATGGTCCATCTGGCTGTGCAACCCGGTTAGTTCGGCCCAATGCCGATCAGAAGCTTGAAAATGATGGGGGCGTAAGAAGATTCCATCAGACCAATGCACTTGTGGATTCTGCATAGTGATGGGCGGTTCCGTCGAATAGGGAATTTTGGTTCGTTGCGATGATCGTCACAAAGATCGACGATCGTCACAAAGATAAGGTGGGGTAAGCGAGCGATAGATGAAAATATACCATAACCTTGCCGCCACCTCGTTCGTGGCCCGGGCGTCTCGCCCTGTGGAGCCTTCGCAACTCCGGGCGAGACGCCCGGACCACGGTGAGGTCCCCCTTTTTCTACTGAGATATGCTTCACAGCGTTCCTCACTGAGGAAGGGTATGCTGGTAGGATTTCATCTGCCGCTCGCTTTACTTATGATAACCCGTGAATCCTAGGATACAATGCGAGGTGATTGAGTAGCCTACGCAACACCCCAATCACCAATCGAGACAAATCATGCCGTCCGCTCCCCACACTAGGAGACAGACCCAGGACCCCAGTACCAATCGGAAATCGGCGTTGATTTTCCTTGGGCTGGTAGCTGCTATCGTCATAGCCATCTTCGTTTACCTAGTCCTCCCAAAGCCCCGTTCGGCCACCTATGCCCTCGCAATATCGGTCACGGATTACGGGTATCCGCTCCCCAACCTTCGAGAATGGAAGGTCGAATCCCTCACCTCTACAGCCACCAAAAATGGACTCCTTCCCCCCGTTCCAGTCTTTACGGAGTCGCAGCGGATCGAAAGTGCTCGCAACATCGAGAAGGTTCTCCAAGATCTGACTCCACGTCGCGAGCTAAGGGGATCGACCCTCCTGGTCCAACTCCGTTGCCATGCGGCCCTCCGGACCAAAAGCGACGGGAAACTCGACTGCGAACTCCTGGTCGGTGAGTCGGATACGAGCCACTACTACTTCAGCCAGGTATTGCAGCAACTCGCAAACTGTGAAGCTGCCAACATTGTCGTCCTGGCCGATATCTGCGATATCAAACTTCTTCCGGCCAAGGGAATCATTTCCAATCCCCACGCCTTTGCCATCCAACAAGCGTGCGGGGCGTTGCAAGGGGAGTTGCGGGAGCAACAGAACCTTTGGGTTGTTACCTCTGTCGCAGATGGCCAAACCTCCCTACGAGATCGCAAAGGAAGGTCCTTGTTTCAACATTCCTGCGAAGAGGCACTCCTCCTAAGGCCAGATCGGCTCTCCCTCTCTTTAGCAGAATTCTACGAAAACATCGTTCGCTACGCTCATATCGCCTCACAAGGAAACCAGACTCCATTGCTATGGAACGCGCGAACTCCTGAGAGACCGTGCACTCCGGAACAACAGGCCCTCTGGTCTCTCTCGGAACGTGTCGTCGTAGGAACCAAGTCCAGAATCAAACCAATAGCTGAGCCTGATCCCGCTGCCGATGAGAACACGCCCAAGTCGGACGGTTCCGATGGCGACAAGAACGTGGCCTCCACCGATACTGGAGAAACCCAAGACGGAGCAGACAAGGAAGCGACGGCGGAGGTGGACAGCGTCAAGCCCCCCCCCAAGTTGTTGTGGGACTATGTCGACTATCAACGAACTCCACTCCCTAAATCCGGTTTGGCTAAATCCAGTTGGCCCAATCCCAGTTGGCCCAATCCCAGTTGGCGCTGGGGGCCGACCGATTATCAACCTCTTGAATGGAGGTTGTTTCTCGAAAAAATCGCACAAGAATCACTCGGGGAGTCGAACCCGAGTCGCCCTATCGAGGTTCCCACTCGCTTCCAAGAGGTTCCGAACTTTCGCGAGAAACGCTTCTGGGAGGATTCTACGCTTCTCCCAATCGACGCCCAAGCTCCTTGGGAGCAGATCAAGCCTGAGGTTAGACGATTCATCCAGTCGGTCTCTGAAGTTCTGTTTTGGAGAAACTTAATCGCGGAACTTCCTTTGGATCGAGCCGAATACCGACGGGTGATCCCGCAGGCATGGGAGTCGCAAACAGCATGGAATAATCAATTGCGGGTTTCCCTTGATTCCATGGCAAACTTCCGCAGACGTCTCCCACGCACCGACACCGATGTAGCGTTGAACAGCTGGGTCGGTGCCGAGGGAGCACCCACCCAAGGAGACGCAACTCTACCTCTCCATGCGCTTCTGCAATCTCTGGTGAACCAACTTGTTCAAACCAAGGATTGGGCTTGGGTGGAGGAGACTCGCGCCGTCACACTGCTATCTTCTCCTCTCTTGAGTTCCTCGCAACGAACCCAACTTGCGAAACAACTGAGCAAGTCGAAATTGAATCCGGCCGATACCCAGTGGCGATCATTCGACGAACCGATTGCGAACCTTTTGCCGAGTGGAGTGGGAAATGCCAACAAATCACGCGACCTGATCCATGAAGAGGTTCGCCACTTTCAACTCTGCGCCACCTCGATCGCGAAACTCTATTCTCCAGAACTTCAACCTCAGGAGTTCGCATCGGATGGTTCGGGAACCGAGGGTGCATTGGGAGTCGGGAGTAAGTTCCTCGCTCACTCCGAGGGAACCGTCGCTAGCTTTCCGGGGCTTAGCAGAATCAACCGATGGTTCTTCCTGAGTGTCGCAGAGCCGAGTGGACCGATCGCTAGGCTCGATACCAACACCGAGCCCTTTCGGACAGGAAGTCGCGGGATCGCAACCTATCCCTCCAACGCGAAGGCCGTCTATGCCAAGAAGCCGACACAAGAATACATCGCGATCCAAGAAACAGGTTCAACCACGGCCAAGCTCTCTTTACCGGTCGGTTTCCTGGACGATTTTCCTGATCCCCTCAGCTCTTCTAGTGTACGTTGGCGCCTATCCTCTGGGCTATCCCCATCTCCGGTGCTTCTTACTGTTCAAGGACTCCCTTGGAATCCGAATGTTTACGTCTCGCTTCCGATCAAGAACAAGCTGATCGAAATCGAACTCCGATGGGATGGTCGTAGCCCGATTCCTGAAGGGGAGCGGATCTTGTTCAACACCGAAGATCAAGCGACTCCGATCGAGCTTCCTCTCTTCATCAACGCCGAGTTTGTCGATTTGGTGCTGGAACAAAGAACTCCTCATCTCAACTCGCAACCGATCGTTGGATCGTCTGATTCTTTACACGATATTTCTATCGTCGGTCCGCTGGTCTCGGGTACGAGCGCTAAGTACGAGATGTTCCTGCGCAACAAGCTCAATCGGGAACGGCATGTCGTCCTCAAGCTCTACACCGATCGAGGTCGTTCGCCTACCTCTTTGATCGCCCAATCCAATCCGATGTCGATCCCTCCCTTTCAAGGTGGAAAAGTAGGACGCGTACCGGTTCTCTTTCCTGATCTAGAGGTCATCGCGGAGATCGCCGAGCAGATTGTTGCCAAGAGCAACGAGGGAAGAGCCCTCGCTACGGTGATTTATACGACAGAAGAGTATGACCAACCGTTAACCCCTTCTCCTCCGTCGGCCGATTCGCCGGCTGGTCCCGCTCCCAAACGGATTGCGATCCACGAAGCGGTTCTCCATCTGGGAGAAATTCCATTAAACGAAATGGTCCGTCTCGAGTTTGATAGAGACGTGCGTGTTGGAGCAAGTCCGACGGTCCGATTCATCGGAAGCGATACGTTATGGAATGCGTTTTCACCGGGCAAATTTGATATCCAATTGGAGACGATTCATGCGACCAAGCCTGGAAGTCTCCCTTCGGTTCCCACGCCGAAGTTAGCCCTCGCACCTTCACCGGCGGTGACAACTACTTCATTGTTACCCCTACGTTCGGAGGAACGCTACGACTTTGCCGTATCGTTAGGAGGATATCCACGCAATTTGTTTTTGACGATGGATGCCAATGCTCGCGACAAACTAGTCGCATCCCCCTTTCAATCCAGGTTGGTTCCCGAGAAACTTCGGCTCGTTCCCATCATCGATGGTCAACCAGAGGGTCAGGCCCCGCTGCAGCTTATCCCTTTAACCAATCGAGAAACGCAGGCTGGAGACGCGTTTGTCTTTCCGTCGTGGATCGGAGATCGAGATGTTGGAATCCAACTGCAAGGGGTACGGATTCGTGGAGAGTTTGATGCACCTAAGGGAGATTCCGTTTTTTGGAAGCTCAAGGATGTAACCAACCCTCACAACGAGTCTGGTGCCGAGATTCAAGGGAAGTGGCGGGACAGGAACTATGCTCCCAAGCTGAAGTTTCAGGGAAATCGATTGGAGCTCGGTTTTGATGTACTGGAATTGGATAGAACGATCGATCTTCGTAGCATCAACCGAGATATCTCCAGCGAATGGGAGCTGGAGCTGCGGGCGGGGAGTGTCGTGAACGCGCAGGTGGTCAAGAAGCGACTCCTCCTCGACCGGACACCTCCTCGAGCGCGCAGCCGGCTCACGCAGGGGAATCGAGCCACGACAACCATGTATCTCGATTCCGAGAATGTCGAGTTCCATGTCGATGCAATCGATCCAACTCCAGCCGCGAGTGGAATATCCACTTGCCGATTTATCCTAAGCCGATCCCGAGAAAGGAACAGGTCAGCTGAGTTGGGAACATTGGACATGCCAACGACGCTGGACAATGGTACTCTCCGAGCGATCCTCAGCGGTAGCAAGCTCGCTGCGTTGAACTTGGTCCACGGAGGTGAATACTGGATTCACGCCGTGACCGTGGACGTAGCCGGGAACAGCCAGGAAGAGAACTATCCGATCAGCGTCAAATGGTTTAATACTCC
>CAYMXM010000070.1:0-6850 GCA_964394065.1 uncultured Pirellula sp.
CAGATGCACGCATTGCATGCCTCCAACTCAGGGCTGTTCAAGGCCCCGAATGCAGCGAGAGCCTCTCCCAACCAGCGGGGGGCTTGGAGTTCCCAGAACAGGAGGCCGGCTCACTGCACTGATGGCGGCGTTGAATGGCGGCGTTGTTTAACGGAATAAATTCCGTTCTACATGGGCTTCGTTTATGATGTGAAGTTCAAAACAGACTGCACCTCATTTTAGAATCGCAATGGCAGACGACGAGAATCACATCGGGAATATCATTGCAGGGACGCTGTTGGGTGCGTTATGTGGTGCCGGGGTTGGATTGGGTGTATGCATGTTCATTATCGATGAACCTCCCCTATTTCCCGGCGATACGATTCTGATCGGTGCAATAATTTGCGGTACGCTTGGCTACTTTTGGGGTGAAGGGTTTATCGAGTGGTTGAAAGAGAACTGGTGGTGGTTTTGGTAAGGTTATCTACACCGTCAAATCGAGATTGTTTCCGTTTCGGAACCAACTGACGCGGGGGGAGGATTGGCCGTTGGTGGATGAGCCTATTCGATTGGCTTGCATGGCAGCATAGCGACTCTCCACCGTCTCTTGCCGAGATCTTCGTTCCTGACCATTTGCATCGCTGAGTAGATCTGAAGAGCCACCACTCAAATCGGAGCGGATCTCGACTTCGAACTGATCCACTTCAAAGCCGAGCTTGTTCAACCTCTCTCTCAGGCTCATCGAGTTGTTTACCAGTGCGTCTCGGGCGATCGCGTTCTCGACCTCAAGCTTCGCGGATACTTGCGCCCCTTCCACTTTCAGAGTCAACTGTAGTGAACCTAACTCGGGTGGATGAAGCCGGATGCGGACTTGCCCGCCACCTTCGCTGATCTGCTCGATCCCTCGAAGAACGCGTTGCACCAAACGGTTCTCTTGGAATTGGGTCAAAGAGGTTCTTCCCCCACCCACTACATCCCTACCACCTTTCGAGAGATGAGGAAGGTTTGAGTTCCCAGAGGAACCTTGCGCGGCCTCGTTACCGACCGTTCGTGGAAGAACGCTGTCAGTTCCACCTTCCGCATCGGAAGCAACTCCCAACAGATTCGTCGCTCCCGCAAGCCCTGCAGCCACTAGCCCGACCGAGGTAGCTGGAAGCAAGCCAGGCTCTCCCTCCGTCGACGCGGGTAAGCCCGAGGCGGGCGAGGTGGGACTCGCGGGTGCAGATTCAGACGCTGGGGGAGCGGAAGCTGACTGCGCAGGTCCGGAACCTTTCCCCTCTTTGGTATCGATGATCGATGCAGAATCGGACTCTTCGCCGATGCTCGACTCTTGATGGCGATTGGAACGAACTCCAGAAGCTCGATTTTGCTCAAGCCGCTCCACTCGCTTGCTTTGCGATCGGGTCCCTTCTTGTCCCCCCCCCTGGGACGCGGATGCCAGCAAGAGATCGTCACTGCTCATCTCCCGTTCGCTCGACGAACGGGAAAGGCTATTCTCATTTGAAGCAGTCGCTACCCCACTCGATACCTCTTCGCGTGAGCGCGCCGAGTCGTGTTGAGATTTCGCTCCCCTCTTTTCGGAGGCTGAACTCAACAACGCTGACTTTTCTGAGTTAAAACTCGCTTCCCCAGTCGAAGAATCGCGAGAAGAGACTTTCGTAGAGTTTAGAGCTGTATGCGGAATTGCTTCCTGCCATTCTTCGGCTACGGGAGGGGGCGACTCGGTTCCCGGCTTCAAGTCAGAGATGGTATCCCCCTTGGGAGAAACTTTCTCGACCTTCGGTTCAACCGTCGGTGTGGCACGATCGGCGTCGGTCAGCTGTGTCGGCGGAGAAGGAAGTCCGACTGGAACGAGATTGTCTCGCGTGTCCGAAGGAGAGTTCTCTGTTCTTTCGTCGTCTTCTTCGGAGAGGAACTCGGAAATGCTCCCATTCCTTTCCGACCGACCGAACGACCCGTTTCGAGAATCATTCGACGGGGGAGCTGGATCTATCGCTTCGACGATTGCGGTAAAGTCGAGAAGAGCATCGGTCGGATTGTTCGACAGAACGCTCGATTTCCTCGGGGTGAACGGAGAGAAGGTGCTACTTGCGGATCGAATCGTCTCGGCGTCGGCCATTCTGCTCCCCCCAGGAGTTTTTTCTCAAGTTTCGTTGGGAGGTGCTGAAATCAACTTCCCGCGAACTCGTATCTCTTCCAGGATCTCGGCAATCTTTTCCTGATCGGCAAGGTCGACGAACTCACCGAGAATCTTTTTGAGTTTATCGGCATCGAGTTCTTTGAGAATCGAGAGAACTTCCTCTTTCTGCTCCTTATCGAGCATCGTCACGAGTTGAACTTTGGCCGCGGCCGGATCGAGTGCCTCCAAAATTTCCTTGATCTGCTGCATGCTTTCGGTTGCTTTTGTTTTGCTCGCTTGATCCATCGTCCGTTTGAATTCCGCGACCAGAGCATTGTGCCGTTCGGTGGCCTCCTTAAGACGTTGAGCTCGATCGTCTAGCTCCTTCTTGTAGCGGTCAAGCGAGGCAGAGCGGGAATCGGCTTGGAGGATGGAGAGACTTTTCGGCTCGTTGTTCTCCACCGGTGCTGAGACGGGAACGGTTCGTCCCTCCTGAAGCGCCTGCTTGAGCCGTTCTCCTTGAATGTCGATTCCGTTGAGGAGCGCAACGATGCGTGTTACCGTGTCTCGATGGAAATGCCCTTTCGCGGCAGACATCACGAGAATGACGACCAGCCCTAGAAAGATGGCAGTGCAAGTCCACAGGAAGGCTTGGATAAGCTTGTTCACGTTCCACTCGATTGCTTAGGTTGTTCTCGTTCGGAATCACGTTGAATATCCATCGCGAATCGAATGCTCGCCCATTCATCCGTTCGTTCCTGTTGTTGAAGCAACGAGCGGGATTCGGCTTCTTCCCTCCGTTGCTCTCTTAACTTCTCAAGTGATTTCACCTCTTGTTGGCAATGAACCAATGCAAGCTCTCGGCGCTGTAGTTCTTGCCGTAATTCTCCCAGGTGCTGATCAATTTGTTGCACCTGAGCGAGGAGGGTCATTTGAAAGCGTTGCGTGTCGAGGATGTTTCGCATGTTGACGGTTCCTTGGCTCGCACACTTGCGCATCTCGCTCATCTCCTCATTCTGGGCGAGGATTTCTCGCTTTGCCATTTCGAGCTTGTCGATCGCAAGTCGCGCATCTTGAACGCGCTGTCCCGCTTGATTCCGTTCGCGTTCTCGCATCTTGAGAAGTGTTGCAAGTCGAAATTTGGACATGTCTGTTTTCATTTGCCTCTTGCCTTGATTTTTATGCCTTGGCCAGTTGCAGCAGCCCCTCTTGGGCCTGTGTCCACGGAATGAGTTCCCGTTGGCCTTGCGCTAAGAAGGCTTCGATCAACGGCCGCATCTGAATTGCTTTGTCGATCTGTGGATTGCTGCCTCGGGTGTAGGCTCCGATATTGATCAAATCCTCGTTCTCGCGATAGAGAGCCATGAGGGCGCGAATGTTGTCGGCTGCTTGGCGTAGCTCGGGGGTTACGAGATGCGACTGAAGCCGGCTCAAGCTCGGGAGGATATCGATCGCTGGATAGCGACCTCGGGAGGCGATGCTTCTCGACAAATGGATATGCCCGTCCAGCAATCCTCGCAGCGTATCGCTGATCGGTTCGTTGGTATCATCCCCTTCGACAAGGACTGTGTAGAGAGCGGTGATGCTTCCACGATGATTGATACCAGAACGCTCTACGAGTTGTGGGAGCATGGCGAAAACGCTCGGTGGATATCCTCGCGTCGTGGGGACTTCTCCGGCTGCGAGTCCCACTTCTCGTTGCGCCATCGCAAACCGCGTGACCGAATCCATCAAGAGAAGGACGTTCTTTCCTTCGTCTCGAAGGGCTTCGGCGATCGCCGTCGCGGTCTTCGCGGCAAGGATACGTTTTGGAGCAGGTTGATCGCTTGTTGCGACGACCGTGACACTCTTTTGGCGACCTTCTTCTCCTAGGTCTCGTTCCAAGAACTCACGCACTTCCCGACCTCGTTCGCCGATCAGAGCGATCACCACGTGATCGGCTTCCGTACCGCGCGCAAGCATCCCCAACAGAGTACTTTTCCCGACTCCCGAACCGGCGAAAATCCCCATCCGTTGCCCGCATCCGAGGGTCAGGAACATGTCGATAGCTCGCACCTGTGTTGGGAGAATCTTATCGATTGGGGGACGCTGTAAAGCAGGGACGGGAGGGGCATCGCACGGCATCCTTCTTCCGAGGGGAAGGGATTCCAATTCATCCATCGGTTGCCCCGTCGCATCTAAAACGCGACCGATAATCGAAGGGGAAACATTGACCGATCGATAGGTTTGAAAGAGCTCGACGTGATCTCCTTGGCTAACTCCATCCCAATTGTCGAGAGGCGCGAGGATTGTCTTTCCACCATCGAAGCCAATCACTTCCGCCTGCAAGGTGTCGAGTTGCCGCCGATGAATTTTGACCAAGGCACCGACAGGGACGGGTAGTCCATCGACCACGATCGTGGTTCCTCGAATGCTACGGACTCGCCCGGAGATACCAAAGGGGACGATCCTCTGAAGGTTATGACTCCAGTGCTTTCGTTGAATGTGATCTGGGAAGGAATGAAAGGAATGATTCATTATTGCAACTCATCCATCAGCCGACGGAGTTGGGTTCGAATCGTTCGATCGATCACGGTATCGTCGGTTTGGAGGATCACTCCGAAACGTCCTACTTCGACCTCTTCGGATACTTGGATCATCGCGTTCGGTCCCGAGGTGTTGACGATATGAGCAAGCCCTTCCGAGATCCGTTCCGCATCCTCAGGGTGGATGCGAATTGTGATGTTCCGTTGACCGGCGACCAAGCGAACAGCATCATGAATCCAATCGAGAAGGATCGTCGGATCGGACTCGATCTGGCGAACGAGTAGTTTTTCTGCGATGGCGATCGAAAGGGCGATCGTTTCGTGTTGCCATTGACGCAACCATTGCTCGGTGGCCGTTTCGAGTTCTTCACAGAAGCGAGCGATGCAGTCGGACGTTTGTTGAGATCGTTCCTCCGCCAGCTTTACGGCCATCGCGTGGGCCATTTGTTCCAGCTGAGTCTGCGAAGTCTTCAACCCTTCTTGTTCTGCTTTGGTGCGGATCACTTCGCATTCCGCTTGGCTAGCGACGACCAATTGTTGCGCTTGTTGGCGGACGGTGTCGAGATAGGTTTTGGCACGCGAGGCGACATCTTCCCAGTTAAATACCTCTGCCTGGGCGGTATTGGCACCTCGTGGGATCGATCGCGATTTGAAGACGCTCGCCATAGTCGTACTAGCTCCCGTTTAAGCTGCAGCTGCAAAGGTGAAACCGAGAAGAGAGCGAATGCGTCCCCTCTCCATCAATTGACTCCCCTTCTCAAGGATTGCATCCTGAGCCGCTTTGGATTCTGCTTGGGGGACCGAAGGATACCGTTTCAGATAGTCTCGAAACTTCTTCATGTCTTGGGATGGGACGAGGCGTTCGATACGTCCTTTCATCGCAGCGCTTGCATGGGAGATCGCTCGAAGGACATCCAGGCGATTACAGGAATGGAGAAGGGTGACCAAGTCCCCATCGTTCAGCTGCAACAGATCATCAAAGGTTCTCGTTCCGACTTGTGAACTCGGGGAGTCCGATGAAGGAGCTAGGATCGCATCGATCGCTTCGTTCCGGTAAGCATCGATCGGTAGGAGGATAGGGGCGGGCGCTTTCTCATCGAGATCGGGCGTAGACTTATCGGTTGGTGGAAGCCTTGATGGTTTAAAAGAGGAAAGGGCTGGATCTTCCCAACCAAGCTGCAATGCTACGTCTCGGTTTTGTGCGGCGATTGCATTGAGCCAAGCTTGTTTTTGGTGGGGCTCAAACTGATCGACGATAGCGGCGAGCTTCGCGATGCCGGCGATGCTTGCGGTGGTTTGCGAAGGAGGTTGTTTGGGGAGTTTCCGTTCGACTTCAGCTAGGATGTCGTTCAGAATGCTCGGGTCGACCAGAAACAGGTTGGGGATCGCCGACAGAGTTGCTCCGGCGGTCTCTACAGGAAGATGGTCGAGGAGGAGTTTGGCCCGTTCGGGGGAAAGTTGATTCAGGACCGTAGCGATAACGGTGGGACGCTCGTTTGCGAGAAGATTCGCCAGAGACTGCGGATCCCAAGCAAGCCATGGAGTTTCGCTCGGAGGGGGGGCGGAAACGGAAAAGTTGGCAGGAGGAGAAGAGATCGTCACTTCGTTGCTCCATTCCAGTTGGTCCTCCTCCCCTAGTTCACGGAGGATCGCGGTTGCAGGGGAAGTCGCTGCGCGCGATTTTGTTTTCGGGGGCTGGAGACTCTCCTTCCCGAAGAGTCCTTCCAGTTGCAACATCGCTTCCGCTCGCTCGGTTGAGGAGACATTCCCGAGCTTCACCATCGCCAGTTTGACTTGCCGAGCCAAATCTGCAGGGAGTTGGGCCAGCAAACTCTTTGCCGTGGAGGCATCTAGCGACTGGAGGACGATTGCCACCTGTCGAATTCGCTGATCGGAAGCCGGCATAGGAGTAGTGACTTTAGGAAAGGGAGGTAAACAACGCGAAGCTGTTACTCTCTACTTTTTCTTACCCCTCCAAGTCCAGAGCATTTTGGTTCATTCCTTGTTAAAAACGGTCCCTACAGAACTGTGGTCGCAGCTTTTTGCGGAATAGAAGTTAACGCGAAGGGTTAGGCACGGTGTGCGTGCGGTCGTTCCGGGTTGGGAGGAAGTTGCTTGAGATGGTGTGGAATGATGGCTTTGACCGTTTAGAGTGGCGGGGAGACCGCTTCACGCACCCTAGGATTGCGTATGATCTGGCTGGGAAGACAAGTAAGCAAGCCAGATC
>CAYMXM010000070.1:6860-11790 GCA_964394065.1 uncultured Pirellula sp.
TGCGTATGATCTGGCTTGCTTACTTGTCTTCCCAGCCAGATCCCAAGTACCGCCCAAACCAGCGCTAAAGGTACGGCTATTGCTGCTAGGCCGGCAAAACCCAATCCAATTTTTCCAACCGCCCCTTCGGTCCAGGCACCTATCATGTCTCCTCCGCGATAAACGAACGTATCGGTCACCGCCTTCGATTTGTATTTATCCTCACGACTGATTGTCGTGAATAAGGTCTCTCTTGCAGGGCGCATAATCGCTCGCTGGACCGCCTTGAACGTGACGTCCAATACGATCAGCATCGCTAAGGAACCGACAACTGCTAGACCGACAAATCCCAAGCCCACGAGAAGAGGAAACAGCGCTAAGGAAAACGACACCCCAAATCGTCTCATGATGTGACCAGCAGCGACAAGCTGCAATGCGAGCGTGCCGATCTGTGTGGCCAGATCGATTCTCGCCAAGGTAGCGGCGCGGGCATCCGTGCTCTCTCCGAGTTCGGCGACCATTTGCAAACGTGTAAAGTAAATAAACGTTGCGATAACAGAAAGGATCAGCATGTACATTGAGATCCCCAGGAGATAACGAGACTTGAATACTCGTCTTAGCCCTTCCCATGCGCGCCCACCGATGATCGTATTCTCGTTTTCAACAGCTTGCGGCTCTCTCTCCTCCCGTTCCGGTTGAATCCAACCTACGACCCAGGCTGCGAGAATCGACAGGATCAAGAATCCAGCAGCAATCAGTAGTAAAGCCGGAGTGCCTAAAGGAGTCGCCAGTTGGCTCGCTAGCCACGGACCTGCGATCGCTCCCAGAGTCCCTCCGACTGCGATTCCACCAAAAAGTCGCTTGCTCTGCTCAAAGGTAAATCGGTCCGCCATCAAAGCCCAGAACACCATCGTGCAGAACAGATTGAAAACGCTGAACCATACATAAAACACCATGCCACTAGTTTCCCCGACGGCTTGTGGTGTTAACGTGAGGAGCGCGTAGAAACCGACGAGACTGATCGCAAAGAAGCCATAAGTGGCTGAAATAAACGTGATCCGACGAAAACGGCTGACCAACCAGCCAAAAGCGGGATTCGCCGCGAGAGTAACAAGCGCCGTTCCGATGAACAACCATCGAACATTGTCCATGCCTCGTGTCATTCCAAGTGCGTCGCGCGCCGGGCGAAGAATCATCAAGGCAGTCAGCACGCAGAAAAAATAGAAAGCGGATACGAGGAGGAGTGCGACCTCGCCACGTTTGACATTCAAAAGGCGCTGTAGTAGAGAGGTCATGCGTTACTGATTCTCGGGGCCAAGGAAAATAAGGAAAGATAGGATGCTCTAGGGCTTAGGGGGGCTGCCAAAGCGGTGTCCGACGGGGACAAGCCCCGCTCGGACGAAAACACCTACTGCGGAATAAAGGCGATCCTTCAAAAGTTAATGTTAACACCGACTTTTGGACAGCCACCGGCTTAGCGGTATTGTAACCTTAACCAAGCGAATCCCAGAACTTCTCAATTTGCTTTCGCATATTGGCATCTGGGAGACGCCCACGCCCCGCAAGCAAATTGTCTTCTAAGTGCTTGAGCTTCGTCGTACCAGGGATTGCCGCAGTTACGGCTGGATGGGAGACGACATATTTCAGGAAGACCTGAGCCCAACTCTTGGCATCAAACTCCGCAGCCCATTCGGGAAGTTGATGATTGGCAACCTTTGCGAACGTATTCGCAGCTCGCCCCCGCCCACCCAATGGCATGTTGACCAACACCGCCAAACGCTTCGCTTGCGCCAGCTCCAGCATTTGCTCAGCCGCGTTCCGGTTGTCGATCGAGTAGTCGACTTGGAGGAAGTCCAATGGATAGGTCTTGATCGCGGACATCATTCTGTCATATTGATCGTCCGATGAAGTGCTCATGCCGATGTAGCGAATGCGTCCCCCTTTCTTTGCTTTTTCCAAAGCGGGCATCATCTGCTCAAGCCCACCCAGCTGGTGGATCTGCATGAGATCGATCGTCTCAATTCCCAAGGCTTGGAAAGAAGCGTCCAACACTGCCTCAGGATCCGAGAAATCTCCTTGGATAGGAGTTTTGGTGGCGATGAAGTAGTCTTTTCTATTGTCAAGCTCCTTGAGAAGCTCTCCAATCACAGTTTCCGATCGACCGTAGGCACGTGCCGTGTCGATGAGCTTTCCGCCCAACTTCGACATATCCTTAAGGACTTCGCGAAGTGGACCTTTTTCCTCTTCGGTTTTGACGCCATAGGCGTTTGTCCCCAAACCGATCACGGGGAGCTTCTCACCCGTCGCTGGAATTGCCTTCGTGATCGTTGGCAATTCAGACTTCTCTTGAGCAGTTCCCTTCAGGGATAGCCCCAAGGCGATACTGGAAGCAACACCAGCTTTCATCGCATCACGTCGGCTGATTGAACCGATAATCATTTGCAGCGCTCCGTTTGAGAGTTTCGAGTACGAATGCATTGGCGCAGTTGCGTCGGTAGTTTTGCATTCCTACAATCATACGACCGTTTGAATGTCAGTCAATTAGGGATGAATGTTGATCTTTTCACGGCTACAACGTGAACGATCCCCGTATTCGCCATTGAACAACTCGAAGCATATTTCATTGAAGAGGTTTCCCATGAGAACTGAGTTTTGGAAGATTGCCGTTGCAGGTATCGCTTTCTTTTGCGCGGATCTGTCGCAAGAAACAAGAGGGCAAGAACAGAGTAGGGTTCCAAGCAGTAGCGACGCAAACGCTTCAACACAGCAGGTTGCCGAAGAAATTGGCTCTCTTCGCAATGCACGCGTTGCCATTCCGATGGATAAGGAGAAGCTGCAGCTGACTTACTTCGCAAGCCAGATCTCGGACGCAGAATTGACAGAGTTGTCTAAGCTGGCTCCGAATGTGCGCATCGTGCGAGGGCTCAGTTCTGCCGAAGCGTTGGCTCGCGCAGGTGAAGCGCATGGTGTCGATGCCCGCTATGCGACGCCAGAGTTGTTGGCCAAGGCGGATCAACTGGTGTGGGTCCAAGCGATGAGCGCTGGAGTGGATCAATACATCTCCATGGAACCACTGGTCAAAAACGATCGAATTGTTTTAACCAACTTTCGCGGTGTTCACGGTCCGACGATTGCTGATCATGCGATGGCAATGTTGCTCTCGTTGACTAGAAACCTACCATCCTTCACCGCCGCAAATGCTCGTCGTGGCCAACGTGGCAGCAACGCGAACACGCCTATTGCTCTAGAAGGCAAAACCATGCTAGTGGTCGGCATCGGTGGGATCGGAACAGAAATCGCAAAGCGTGCTCATGGCTTTGGAATGCGCGTTATCGGAACGCGGCGCAGCAGCACTCCAAGTCCCGAATATATCGAACGTGTAGGGCAACCCAGCGATCTAATCGCCATGCTCCCAGAAGCGGATGTTGTGGCAATCGCCGTCCCGTTGACCACGGAGACGGATAAGTTGTTCAATGCCGAGGCTTTCTCTGCGATGAAGCCGGCCTCTTACTTGATCAATATCGCAAGGGGGAGAATTGTCGAAACCGATGCGTTGGTACAAGCCTTGGAAAGCGGAAAACTAGCCGGAGCATGTCTCGACGTAACCGACCCAGAACCGTTACCCCCTAATCATCCGCTACGAGCATTTTCCAATGTGATCGTGACTCCCCACGTCGCAGGTACCTCTGAATTTACCGTACAACGTGGAGCAGCGCTGCGAAAGGAAAACATTCGTCGATTTGGAGCTGGCGAACTTCTCTTAAATGTAGTCGACAAAGAGGTTGGTTATTAAGGAATTGTTGGGGCGATTTTTACCAATGGGCCTACAGTTCAGTCAAGAAAATCTTGCGGAATCGGACTTTCATCGGAGGACCTTGGTGAACTTGGAATGCGACCACTCCTTCGCTGGCTCGTTTTGCTGTTTCTCCATCTTGAACCTCGGACATCAACGCTCCATTGATGAAATGCTGGAGCGTGTTCCCCTTTGCAACGATTTTGTAGGTATTCCAATCATCTAACTTCACGCGAGAAATCAACGCGTCTGGATCGCCGGAGGTGCCGATCTTGGACTTTTTCCCCTGATCGTCGATGGCGATGATTTCACCTCGCAAGGCGATGATTCCTCTACCTCGCTCCTCGTAGTTGATCCCCATGTATTGGGCACCCGCAATGTCGGCTTGATATCCTCCGACGATGAACTTCTCCGGATCGGCCAACTTGCTTCGATACTGGACCCCGGAATTTCCCCCTTTCCCTTCCAGTTTGAACTCGAGGGTCAGCTCAAAGTCTTTCACCTTCTTATCGCTGACGAGGAACGTGTTGTGCTTCACGGGAGCGCTCTCCGGATTGACTCCGACGATTGCACCATCCTCCACCGACCAGATCCCTTTCATTCCCGACCACCCCTCGAGAGTCTTCCCATCAAAGAGGCTGATCGGTTCTTTATCCTCCGCATGGACGAATGCGTTCCCAGCTAAGCCGGTGAGAATCGCCGAACCGGCGAGGAGTGCGAGAAGGTTCTTTTTCAGACGGAACATCGAAATGTGCAGCGGATTGGTGTGAGTCATGACGGTACGGTTACTTCATAAGTGGAAAGGAATGAAGACCCGAAGGTCTGCAAGGGCGTTCTGTAACATCTTACCCAACATTAACGACGCCGTGAGGATTTCCCCCATGTAGAACGGAATTCATTCCGTTAAACAACGCCGCCATTCACCGCCGCCATCAGCGCAGTGAGCCGGACTCCTGACCAGAGAACTCCAAGTCCCTGCCGGTAGCGAGAGGCTCTCGCTGCATCCGGGGCCTTGAGCGGCCCTGAGATGGGAGCATGCAATGCATGTATCGGGGGCAGGAGTTGGAAGCGTTGTTTAACGGAATAAATTCCGTTCTACAATGGCCGCCATCAGCGCAGTGAGCCGGACTCCTGACCAGAGAACTCCAAGTCCCTGCC
>CAYMXM010000070.1:11890-14197 GCA_964394065.1 uncultured Pirellula sp.
TGTTTAACGGAATAAATTCCGTTCTACAATGGCCGCCATCAGCGCAGTGAGCCGGCTTGCTCACCATTGCTTCGCAATCAGATATCCGAGAATGGCTCCGATGAGGAGGGCTGGGGGGATGAGGATCACGGCCGTCAAGGCGATCGTCATGTTGGTCGAGTTTGATGACTTGGTTCGTGGAAGCGGGGGAGCGACCAATCCCTCTCCGAACAGGACCGTAGAGCTTTCAATGGGCGGACTCGCCGGGCGTGCTCCGGATGCGGAAAGCCCCGAATCATGGGATTGCAAAGAATTGTCCTGCAAAATTTCTTTGTCATCGTTACCGAGGCTCGACGATTCATCCGCAGATGGAGGAGGAGGGGCCGCCCAAGGGCTTCGGGATATCGATGGATAGGATTCGAATCCCGCCTCTCGCGTAGCCCATGGTTCTAGCCTCGCTGCAACTTCCGCGCACGTCTGCGTCCGACGGGAGACGTCCTTTTCCATCATCTCCGCGATGATATCGATAAATTCATCTTGAAGCCCCGCCGCGAACCGTCTTGGATGCATGGGGGTTTCTTCCAAATGACGGCGTATCTTCGAGGCGGTGTCTCCACCAGGAAAAGGAACCTTTCCGCAGACCGCGTAGTAGAGCGTGCAACCGAGGGAATAGACATCGCTCACGGGCCCCACATCCAACGGTGTCCGTATCTGCTCCGGCGAAAGATAGTCGGCTGTCCCTACGATCTTCCCAGCCCGTGGGTCATCCGAAAGATTGGCGGTGAAACTGGCTAGCCCTACGTCGGATACCTTCGCCATTCCATCTGGCGTCACCAGTATATTCCCTGGCTTAACATCTCGATGCACCATCCCTTGTTGGTGCGCATAATCAAGTCCCAATGCAGCTTGCATGATGATCTTCGCAGCCCGGATCTGGCTGAGATGTCCTTGCGATTTGATCAATCGCCGAAGATCCATCCCCGGGACATACTCGGTAACCAAATAGTGAATCCGTCCATCTTGACCAGCATCGTAGGCGCGAACCAAATACTCGCAATCGAGCTTGGCTTGCAATCGGATTTCTCGCATGAAGGCTTCGCGCGCTTCGTCGGTCGCCTTCTGAAGGGGAAGAACTTTCACCGCACAGACCCGACCCATCACTTGATGAATCCCTTTGAAGACGTGCCCCATTCCACCTTGTCCGATGGAATCGGTAATGATGTAAGGCCCTAGATTGAGCTTGTGCCGACCTGCCAGCAGTTGCTCGGCTTGATACTCTGTGATGGCTCCTTGTTCGACGAGAATTTCCTTGAGAACGCGATCCTCTTGTTCGGGGGCGTTGGTGAGATTCTCCGCGACGATCCGATGCCGCTGGAGTCGGAGGCAATAGTCCCATTGGGCAGGAGATACGACTCCACTTGCCATGACTGCCTGCCGAAAGCGACTCTCCATACCGTTCAACTTATGAGTAAGTAACTACATCCATCCTTCATCGCTACATCTTCGTCCGCCGACCGAGGCATTCGAATAAAAACTCGATCACCTCCATATGCCGTACCGCCGCGTCGAGATCCCGGCCCCAAGTATACAACCCGTGCTGACGAATGAGGTAAGCCCAAAAAGGGCGATCGGGATTTGCATCGATATATGCGGAAACCTGCGACTGCAACGCGGGGATGTCTTGCGTGTTGTCGAAGATCGGTATCCAGGCCACCGATTCATGGGTAGTGATTCCCTCAAGCCCCTTGAGCATCTCAAATCCCTCGATCCGAATCCCGCCGAGGGAAAAATAATGTTGAGACAAAAGAGTCGACCAAACGGAGTGGGTGTGCAACACCGCCCCCGCATTGCATCGACTGACGGCAAGGCAATGTAGCAAGGTCTCGGCGCTGCTTTTCGGTTGATCGGGAAAGGTTGGCTTCCCTTCGATGTCGACCAATACGAAATCGTTGGGTAAGAGATGCCCTTTGTCCTTTCCACTGGCGGTTAAAAGGAGTTGGTCAGGGTTGCGACCGACGACGACGGAGTAGTTGCTGGAGGTCCCTAGCGACCAACCACGTGTCCAAAACTGATGCCCAGCTCGCTGCAAACCTGCGATCTGCTCTGCATAAGGCCGCAAAATCTCGGTCAATTCCACATCCGCCATCGTCGAACTACTCCTCATATACCAAAGATTGGAGCCATCGCTCCAGAGGAAGAAAGTTATAGCATTTGGGAGTGGGGCGGCCAATGTAGAACGGAATTCATTCCGTTAAACAACACCGCCATTCAACGCCGCCACCAGCGCAGTGAGCCGGCCCCCTGATCAGGGAACTCCAAGCCCCCCGC
>CAYMXM010000071.1:0-13982 GCA_964394065.1 uncultured Pirellula sp.
GAGATCGGAAGGCAGCGTTGATGTTTGCGAAAGAGGAGGCACGCGAAGAAGGACGCGAGGAAGGACGCGAGGAAGGGCGTGAAGAAGGCATCCAGATCGGCGAGGAACGGGGTGAAAGGCGTGGCATCCTGATTGGCAAGATCCTTACACTGGAAGAGATCCTCGATCGCCCGCTGACTCTCGAATCGGAACTTGAAAAGCAAACTCCCGAAGCACTGAGCTTGCTCGTGCAAAAGCTCCAGCAAGATCTTCGCAATCGTGCTTGATTTCCAATCCCTCGGCGGTTCTCTGCGCCCCCTGCGGTTCACTGAATGAACCACGGATTCCACGGATGGCACGGATAAAGAAGAGCCTCACGCCTCCAGCCTGATTCGTAAGATTCGTTCGATTCGTGGTTCTTTTTTCCGTGTCTTCCGTGTCTTCCGTGGTTCTCCCGATCCGTGCCATCGGTGCAATCCGTGGTTCCGATTATGCCCCCTTCACGCGACCACCATTAACGCCACTTCTACATCACCCCCAAAAAATTGCATGCGTGCCGGTTGCGTGCCGGTTTTTTATTTGACTAATTCGAATAGCGACCTAGGCGCCACTTCTAAAAAGTTCTACGCGATTTTCCCAAGCCGCAAACACCAGAATCTCAAGCAATTTCCAAGGAATTCCTATCCCTAACCCATACGCACTTTTCAATCGCAACAGATTCTTTCCTATTCGTACTCAAAAAATCAAATCAATTTAATCCGTATTTCTATGCGGCTTTCCGTACTGTCCTGAGTAGCTCAAAAATAGTTACCAAGCCGGTTATTGACTTCATTTTTTGTGGAAATAGATTGTGCGGACGCTGGATAGCGCGATTGCGCAAACTCTAGGCTTCACACTCGTTGTGGGGGGCATGGGGGCTTCTGGCATAAATACCGTAATTATTGGCTCGTCCTACAGCACCCGCCAAAATCGTCCGTCCTTTCAGATTTTGCTTTCGAGAGACATTTCCTATGATTCGCCGCTCCCACCGAGGTTTTGACAAGAACAACGCACGCACCTCCCGCGTCCGAGAAAAGGCTGCTCAGTTACGCAATCGCGTCAAGCAGTCGACGCAAATGTTCATGGAAAGGCACGAAGCCCGCATGGAATGGTGGAAGCGAACCTTCCGCGTTCCTACGATGGTTGGGTCTTGGATTCTCAATCAAGTGCAAGCCGTCTGGGCTGCATTCTTGATGCTTCTCGGTTTGGCTCCGAACCGCAAAGCCAGCCTCCTTTCCAAAGGCTACACTCGCCGCGAGTCCTTTAAGAATGTCGACCGCAGACTAGCCTTCGTCGAAGGTCTCGAACAGCGACAGCTTTTGGCGACCCTCTATGTCGATAATCCCGGGGATTATGTTGTAACGACTAACAATGTCGGTGGCCCGGGTGCTGATCCAGGGGATATCGTGACTTGGAAGGGATCCGATGGTGCAACAGGTGGGACAGGGAACAATGCAGACGTTCCGCTGTTGATTTATGGAACCCATGCCTTTGGGTCGATTCAGGATGCAGTAAATGCAGCAGGGCCGAATGACGTAGTCAAAGTCGGCCCTGGAATCTTCGCAGAAAACGTGACCATTACGACCAAGGGGCTTGAACTGCACGGTGCGCAAACGGGGGTCGATGCACGAACTCGTTCGGTTCCTAACGAAACCGTTCTCGGAGGCACGGGGGCTAACAACACCGTTTCTGTGATCATCAATGCGGACGATGTTGTGGTTGATGGATTTCAGATAAGCCAACTTTCAGCGCTGACTGACGTTGTAGGGGTCGCGAGTTATGCTGTAGATGGCTTCAAAGTTCAGAACAATATCATCTCGAATCAGTCGATCGGAATTTATGCGAATTCCGACGGGCAGGCGTTGTATTTCCAGAACTATATCCGGGACAACAACCAGCCAGGTTCCTCGGGCGGCGCTGGGATCTATTCGGAATACACAAACCAACTGCAGATCGCTAACAACAAGATCACCGGCCATAATAATAACAATCCGATGATCTTTGCTTCGACTGGGCCTGATGCGCACAAATCGCTCTTGGTTACCAGCAATGAAATGAGCAACGAGTATGGGGTCTTTTCGATGGAATTGGACACCGCAACCTTTGGCGGCAACAAAATTCGCACGAATGCTCC
The DNA here is from genome assembly GCA_964394065.1 of uncultured Pirellula sp. GTDB lineage: Bacteria > Planctomycetota > Planctomycetia > Pirellulales > Pirellulaceae > JBKCUI01. Next base: position 2,153 of record CAYMXM010000071.1, read on the forward strand.
TTTCTTTGCTACCGCTTTGACGATCGGGGATGGGTCAAGCAACGTCGTCGTTGTGGATAACGACTTCGCGAACAACCTTCGTGGCGTTCGCATCCAGGACTTCAAGTATGCAGATCCGCTCAATCATATTCCGATCAGCAATGTCACGATCAAGGGGAACGATCTTTCGGGCAACCTGTTGAGTTCGATCCACGTCGAGCCAGGTCACCTAGTCCAAACGACTCTGAACGCATCGGGTAACTATTTTGGTACAACCGATCCTTCCTTAGTCCCTCCGACCATCGACGCAGTTGGGGTCAATGTTGACTTTTCACCGATGCTTGCAGTCGGGAAGGCGAACTACAGCAATCTGATCGTTCATGGTTTGGGTGCGAACAGCGAAGGCATCAACCCAATTCAAAATGCCTACAGCATCGCGGCCAACACGGCTACCATTCAAGTTCGCAGCGGAGCTTATGGCAGTGGTAATGTGGATCTTGGGGTAGGTATGGTGGACAAGGCGATTACCCTCGCTGCAGGTTCAAGCCCTGGTCAAGTCACCATCAACGGGAATTTGGCCTTCTCCTCCAATGACACCGTTCCGATCGAGATCGTCAATCCAGCCGACTCATCTGCAGGTTATGACAACTTCAAGGTCAATGGAACCGTTTCGCTCGGGAACGCCACTCTCACGATCGATGACACAGGGTCCCCTTGGGCTGCTGGTCCGATTGTCATTATCGACAATGATTCAACCGATTCCGTCTCCGGAACCTTCAGCAACGCCGGTGGAATGGTCACCGGGAAGAGCGGAAAGCTGTATCTCATCAAGTACGACGGCGGGGACGGCAACGATGTCGTCCTGGAGTATTTGGCCCAGGTCAACAGTGTCGTGGCCAACGACACCTTCGTCCAGGAAGATCTTGTTACCAAGGTTTATCCCAACAACGGTCAGTTCCAGATCAACCTTGACTCGGTACCCACTCCGACGGTCGTTAGCTACAACTTCACGTCATCGGTAGGTAATCCCTCGACGTTCGGAGACGATTACACGGCAACTGCGGACTCCTCGAAGTATCCCGTCTCGACGAAATCGGGCTTGCTTACCATTCCTGCGAACACGACCGAGTTCTTTGTCAACGTCAATGTCTTTGATGACAAACTGTACGACGGAGTTGGGGATGAAGATGTGATCCTCGAAATTACCGGATCCAACGGAATGAAGTTTAGCACCATGGCCATTGTGGACAACGAAGTTGCTCCGCAAGTGCAGATCACGGCGACGACACCCATGGCCCCAGAAAACCCAGTCACAGCTGGGAAATTCACCGTTGCTTTAGTAGGGAGCAAGGCCGATTCCGATATTGTTGTTCAAGTGGACTACGATACGCCTGATCTGAATGTTCCAGTTCTTGTCGGTGGAGCTAGTATCGCAAGCACTGGTGATTACAACTTGTCACCAGCGACGCCTAGCGTCACGATTTCGGCTGGGCAAAGCTCCAAAGTGATTACGGTTACCCCTGTCGACGATAGTATTGTCGAAGAGAACGAAACGGTCACAGCGACGATTACGTCGAAAACCACTGGAATTACAGTAACGGGCTCAGGTAATGCTACGGTAACGATCACCGATACAGACGCTGCGACGGTGAAGATCGCTCCTTTTACTTCATCGACAATCACAGAAGATCCATCTAACCCATCGGTATCCGCTAGTTTTCAATTGACCAAATTGGCTAGTACAAATACGGTCCTGGAATACAGCGTTCACGGAGACTCCAAGGCAACCGCTAATGTTGACTTCACTTTCGGTGTGGTATCGGAGCGAGGAGAGACAGGAACTGGAAACAATACCCTTACCACGGCACAGGGGCTTGCTGGATTCTCCAAAGATGACAATCCGAACATTGCCGGTTCAACTAGTGTTCCACACTTGACGGTGATCTCAGCGGATAATTTCATCAATAACGACGGGAGTGCCGATGTTTATGTCTTCTACACCAGCAAGGGGGGAGCAGCTACATTCGATATCGATGATACGATAGGATTCAATTCCTTCTTGGAGGTCTTGGATTCCAAGGGTGTTGTCATCGCTTCGAATGATAATTTCTACGAAGGTCCTGATCTTGGAAGTGGAAACACTGGCACAACCACTGATTCGCACATTTCTGTTGTGCTTGCTGCCAATAGCATTTACTTCGTTCGAGTCACCGAAGGAACGGCGGGAGCTAGCATAAATTCTGCTGGGGCGAGCACAGGGTTCGGCCCGGGCCCCACCCAGGGGTACAAACTGCACCTCTCGGTTGAAGGCGCTGAAAATTACGCAGTCGTGGGAGCGAACTCTACCTCGATTCCTTTAACCCTGACGGTTTTGGACGATAACTTGGTCGAGGCGAATGAGCTGGTCAAGGTGCATCTAAATGGCATTGTCAATGCTGACTCCAGTATCACCCTTCAAAGCAAGACAGCGACTGACGCTTCAAGAAATGCGTCAGTCACGATTAACGATAACGATAAAGCAACGATCACCGTGACCTCGACCAAGGGAATGGAACCTGGTGGTGGGGTGAACAACGGTGTCTTTACATTCGTTCAAAGCGAGAAGAGCTCCACCAATACGGAGATTCAGGTTAAGATCGACAACGGTGCTTCGACCACCAAGAGTTCATCCAATGGAACGATTGCCGATCCCGCTGACCATAGCCTCGCACAGACGGTCACCGTAACGATCGTCGCGGGGCAAACTTCTGCCACGCTGACCGTGCCTGTTATCGATTCCGATTTGATCGAAGAGGATGAAACCCTTGTGGTCAATCTTGCTTTGGTATCTGGCAAATTCGATTCCGACATTAGTCTGGCTAAATCGACAGCCAGCATGCTGATCGGGGATGAGGACGCAGGGGTAGTCAATGTCGATGCTGGTTTTGCAGTCGAAGGGGGAACTGGCAAGTTTACCTTTATCCTCTCCCAGCCACCTGCCTATCCAATCGGAAAAGCCGTGACGAGCGACCGAGATACGGTAATCCACTACACAGTTAGCGGTACGGCAACTCCAGGCGTGGATTATGCCGCGCTCTCTGGCATTGTCACCATCCCAGCCTTCTCCACCTCGACCGACGTTTTGGTTGACGTAACGGGCATCTTCGATGATGCCTTGCTCGAGGGAACCGAGACGATCATCGTCACCATCGACAAACTTTCCGGAACAACCGATTCGAATATCGGGATCGGAGTCGGTTCCCACACGGACTCCTTCGACATTCTCGATAACGATTCCCTCGTCGTCAAAGTCAAGAGTGTTGCCGATGCGGTCGAAGGTGGTAGCAAAGGGAAGTTCGTCTTCTACACAGACGGGATCGGTCAGACCTTGGTCGATACGGTCGTGACCCTGGAGGTTGCTCCAGGAGGGACTGCAGTCGAAGGCAACGATTTCGCACCGATCACCCGAACGGTTACTATTCCTGCCGGCCTTGCCGGGAACTCTTCCTACGTCGAAATCGATGCGACGGGCATCTACGACGATGCCCTCTTTGAAGGTAACGAATCGGTAATCCTCAAGGTTGTTTCCGCGGTCGGGGGGCCTGGTTTGTCTGTTAGTCCTGATTCGGCAACTGGCTTGATCATCGACAACGAAACCGGTGTGGTCTCTGTTACCAAGACCAAGGATGCAGCAGAAGGGATCACCAACGGCGAGTTTCTCTTCACTCTGGATGGTGAAAGCCCCATCCCAACCATCGTGAAGTACGAGGTTCTCACCGGAAACGTGAACGATGCGACTCCGGACTCCGACTACACCTCGATTACCAAATCCGGGAATTATGGAACGATCACCTTTAATGCCTTCCAAACTACGGCAACTATTTCCGTCAATGTGATGGACGACGGACTATCGGAAGGTCCCGAAACCGTTCGAGTTAAAGTCGTCGAAATTGTCAGTGGAAAGGGGTATACTCCGAGCGTTACTCCAGCAACGGTCACTATTTATTCTGACCAGGAGGTGAAACTGAGCGTTTCGGACGCAACAGGTTCGGAAGCGGGACCTGATTCCGCCTCCTTCACCCTCTCCCTCTATACTCCTGGATTCGGGTATACGGCGAGCAAGACCAACACGGTCGTCAACTATAAGATTCTCACCGGAAATCCCGATGACGCCACCAACGGTTCCGACTACGAAACCTTGACCGGCCAAGCGATCATCCTCGCAGGGGACACCACGGTCGCCATCACGGTAGATGTCAAGAATGACAAAACCATCGAAGCGGACGAAAAGGTTCGTATCGAACTCGTTAGCATCGCTAGTGGTTCTGCGGACATCACCGTTTCTAAGAGTGATTACCAAGGTGAAGTCACCATTCTCGACGATGATGCCGGATATGTGACGGTCAAGGCAACCAAGACCCCAGGTCAAGATAACCCAGCCAGCTCTGTCGATGGGGAATTTACTTTCTATCTGAGCCAACCAAGCTCGACCGATACGGTCATCACCTATTCGGTGGCAGGAACCGCGACCGATGGGGTTGGAAATGACTATGCCACCTTGAGTGGTGTCGTCACGATCAAAGCAAATGAGTTGTCCGCCGTAGTTCCAGTCAATGTCTTCAACGACAATATCATTGAGGGGACTGAGACGGTGAAAGTAACGATGACGAGTGTCACCGGTGATCCTCAAATCGGACTCGGTTCGATCTGGGGGCCGACTGTGAAGTTCCAACAAGGGTTCAACGCTTACACCGGAACGATCGATACCTATATCTCGAACGCATTCCCCTTGACCAACTTCTCAGGGGGAACCTTGATGGTCAACCCGAACAGCTTGACCGTTGTGTCCAACGCGGAGCTGCACAGTCTAATCAAGTTTGACAACATCTTCGGGGATGGGGCGATTCCTTTCGGATCGAATATCTCTGCTGCAAACCTAGTTCTCTCAGGTCTTACTGGGAGCGGAAATGTTTATCTTTACGAATCGTTGATTCCATGGAATAACGCCGCTACCTGGAACAACTCCTTTGGTGGAGACGGAGTGGATGCTGGGGATACATCTCCTCTCATGAGCAAGTTCACCTTTGTTCCATTCGGGCTCAATACACTTGACGTAACCAGTTCCGTTGAGTCCTGGGTTTCCGGTGGCCCGAACTACGGTTGGGTTCTTTTGCCGGGGCCGGGAAGCAACGGGGCGATTTTTGGTAGTTCCGAGAAGGGTGCCGCTCCTTACTTGACCGTTGCTCTCGATCTCTCGGCGACGGTGGAAATCATCGATACCGATGTGGCAACGGTTTCGGTTACGGGGGCGTTGGCAGCTTCCGAACCTACGACGAACGGAAAGTTGTACGTCAGCATCACGAATCCGTCGAGCACCGATACCGAAGTCCATTACACCGATTTGTTGACGGGAACCGCCATCTCGGGGAGCGATTACAAAGCGATTCCAGATGGTGTCGTAACGATCCCGGCGGGACTGTTGTCGACTTGGATCGAAGTGGTACCGTTGGACGATTCGTTGATCGAATCTGCTGAAACCGTGAAGCTTCAAATCACCAAGCTTGGTTCTGCTGACCCGCAAATTACGCTCGGGGGGACGACCCAAGGGACGGTCGTGATCAACGACAACGATTTTGGTCTTATCACCTTCGGTGCCGTGACTCACGGTAAGGAAGCGGGACCTGTCAATGGTACTGCCGTGGTTCAGCTTTCCACACCGAGCGATACCGACACGGTTCTCAGTTTGATCGTCGGTGGGACGGCAACTCCGGTGGATGATTATGCGGCACTTGGGACCAAGGTAACGATTCCCGCGAATCACCTGTCGACGACGATCACCATCGCGGTTGTCGATGATGGTATCCACGAAGCTCCGATCGAAACGGTCACCTTGAAACTCGGTGCCATCCTCAGTGGAAACGTCAATATCTTTGGTACTCCTACCTCGACGACGGTCAACATTGAGGACAACGAACAGCCTCTGACAGTGAACAATGTCGCGAGCAAGTCGAAGGCCTACGAAGGGGGAGCGGCTGGAGAATTCACGTTCCAGCTCAACTACCCGAGCGATCAAGATACTGTCATTACCTATTCGGTGCTCAATCCCGCCGGAGGAGTTGGTGAAGCTACTCTTGCAACCGATGGAGCTAACCCAGATTACAACGGCAAGCTTCTAACAGGCTCCAAGGGCCCCACCTACACGACGGGAACCGTCACGATCAGCAAGGGAGCCACCAATATAGCCCTGCCGGTTGTAGCCTTCCAAGATTTCATCGCCGAAGGGAATGAGACCGTCAAGATCAAGATCGATACGATCACCAACAGCAACGGCGGAACGGCAATAGGGGTCGATACCGCCACGGTTACGATCCAGGATCAGACCTTTGAACTGAAGGTACGACCCACCGACTCTCCCGCAGCAGAACCAGGGCCGATCCCAGGCTCAAACGGGCAATACACCTTTACGTTGTCCAACCCGTTGCCGGAAGAGACGGTCGTCGAATATACCGTACTTGATGGACCAGGGGTCTTCTCCAAGACCGTAGACCCTGATACGGGAGTTGCCGACTACGTACCTCTCTCGGGTAAGTTAACGATTCCGGCGAATACCACCGAATTCACGTTGGATCTCACCGTCATCAACGATTTCAAGGTGGAGGGGGATGAAACCGTCACGATCACCTTGGTGAGTGCTTCGAGCACGGGACCGAGTTACAAAGCGCCCGCTGGAGTTCCGACCATCAGTCTAGACCTCACTCCAGCAACCCAGTTTATTACCGACGATGACAGTGCAACCGTCACGGTCTCGGGAGTTGACGGATCCGAGGCTGGTCAACCACTTGCGAAGTACGATGGGAAGTTCATCATCTCGCAGACGTTGAAATCCTCGTCCGACACGTTCGTTACCTATACCATCAATACCAAATCGAGTACGGCGACCGCTGGTTCTGACTATGTGACCATTCCGGGAACCTTAACCGCGACCATTACGGCAGGGCAGACCTCGACGGTCGTTGTGGTGGATGTCCTTGATGATTTGCTCATCGAAGGAAACGAAACAGTGGTCCTTGACTTGGTCGCGATCAAGTCACCGACCGATCCGCAGATTACCTTAAGCAAGACCACCTCCGCGACGGTGAATATCGTGGACGACGATGAGGGTTCTGCCTACTTGGTTGCTACCAGTCCTCATGGTTACGAACCCGGGACCAACGATGCGATCTTCACGGTCTACCTCTCGCATAAGAGTGCGACCGATACCGTGATCGGATACTCGGTCGTTGGAGGGGATGCAACCTATGGTTTGGACTACACACTCATCGACAAGTTGGGTGGAAAGAGCATTGGGTATCCCAACGGCGTGGTAACGATTCCTGCGAATCAAACCTCCGCCACAATCGTCGTCGATGTGTTGAACGACAACATCATCGAGGATGCCGAAACGGTCGAAATCAAACTGACCACCTCCAGCACCAAGGCGATTGTTCCCGATGAGACAGTGAAGAACGTTACCATCCTCGAAGATTGGCACGGATTTGCACCTCTGTACCAAGATTCAGGCAAAGTAGTCTTGTCGGTTAGTACTCATGGGTCGGAAGTCGGTCCAACCAATGGGAAGTTCTTGGTCACTTTGGTACCGACCAATCCGAACTACGATCCGTTGGATGGGCCATTCAACTCCGATGAGGATACCGTGCTTACCTACACCATCATGGGTGGCACGGCAACCCAAGGGGCCGGAAACGATTACACTCTAACGAGCCCGGGAACAGTAACGATTCAAGCAGGGAAGACAACCGCCTTTATCGACGTAACGGTCCTTCAAGACCTTATTGCAGAACCGACGGAAACAATCTTCCTACAACTATCCCCAAGTCTTGTAAGCGGACATAAGGGTGGAATCGTGGTCGACACGTCCACTGCGACCATGAATATCGTCGATAACGATGGATCCACGTTGACTATTTCGAGCCCCACGGTCACGGAGGGGGATTCCGGTACCACCGCGATAACCTTCACGGTGACGAGCCCTGTAGCGGTTGCCGGTGGATTTAATGTGAATTTCTCTGCGGCAGGATTAGCACCGAATGCGGCGACCTACAATTCGGATTACGTGCTGCAGAAAGTCTCGGCCGGTGTTCCAAATGTCGGCGTGGGAACTGGTTACCTAACATTTTCAGGTTTCGCGGGTGAGACGCAGACGATCACCTTCGACGTCTATGGAGATACGCTCGTAGAAGCGACCGAGCAGTTCAAGGTTACTTTGAATTCCTCGACTCCAGGTTCACCGATGGTAATCACAGGCGCCTCTGGCACCGGTACGATCACCAACGATGACACGGCGGTCTTCACCATCGCCGATGTGTCGGTGATCGAAGGTACAGACACGACCGGTGTGATCGGAGATGGAACCCCTGCGTTTAAGACGCTGGCGTTCGAAGTCAAATCGAGCAACAAGATCGACATCGCTACTGTGGTAACGGTTAGCTTGGCCGATATTACGGCAACAGGTGGAAATTTTGATAGCTATCTGCTCGCGAAAACACCTGTTCCAGTCCCTTACACGGTCGATTACGACACGAAGGAGATCAAGCTGACGTTCGCCGCGAATACGGACTATTCGACTACGGGGGTCCCGTTCACCATTCGGGTCAACAACGATGGATATGTCGAAGGTGGGCCTGTGGACAACTTCGGTAGCGAGACCTTCAAGCTCAGTCTTTCGTCCGATATCTCGTCGACCCGTTCGACCGATACCTTGGATACCGCTATCGGAACCATCATCGATGACGATTCGGCCACGATCTCGATCGTAGCGAACGACAACAAGGCTTCCGAGTACAACACGGGAGATACGATCAAGTACGAAAATGGGCAGTTCACCATCACCCAGACGGCGAAGAGCAGCACTGCTACTGTGATCAGTTACACGGTGAGCGGAACCGCCACCTCGGGAGATGACTTCAAGGCATTGTCCGGCTCAGCCACGATCCCAGTGGGACAGACTCAGACGACGATCAATATCGAAGTGGTCAATGACCCGTTGCTTGAGATCGACGAGACCGTGATCATCACCTTGGACAAGATCACCTCGGGGGATCCAAACGTCACGTTGGCTGGTAAACTCACCGACACCGTGACGATCTACGACAACGACTCGGCAAAGGTGACGATCAAGGCGAACGACCCCAACGCATCGGAAGATCCGATCGACAATGGTCAGTTCACTCTCACCCTCTCCGGGGAGAGCGTAACCGACACGATCGTGAAGTATAAGATCGCAACGGGAGCGGGTAACGCAACCAATGGAAGTGATTATACATTCCTCACGGGAACCGCGACGATCCCAGCCGGGAAGTCCGCCACGACGATCGATGTCGTTCCGATCAACGACAACCTTCCTGAAGGGCCCGAGAACGTAACCCTCACCTTGACCGGCTTCGACTCACCCACCAACGCGGACATCTCCCTCGGAGACGACATCACCGCAACGGTAGTGATCGCCCAAGACTATGACGGTATCCTCATCAGCGTTCATAAGCTGTTCGATGGAACCGAAGGTGGTCTCAATGGATCGTTCGTGGTCAAGTTGACGCAAGCTGACGGTATCACTCCGGTTGCAGCACCACCATCCGGTGTTACGGTTCCTTATAGCAGCAAGGGTGGAACGGCAACAGCAGGTCCTGGAGGAGACTATGTCGCCTTGACTGGGTTCGTTTACATCGGACCGGGAGAAACCACTGCGTTGATCGATGTGGTCGTCCAGGATGACCTGATTCCTGAACCAACCGAAACGGTTATCGTTACTTTGACCCCCGGTGGTTACACACCGAGCAACGTGATGGGTGAACCGATCAACCTCGGTGTCTCCAGCGCGACCGTGTCGATCTTCGACAACGATTCGGCACCGCCTGCACCACTTGCGATTGAAGCGGTCAAGGCTGGTTCAAGCGGCTGGGCCACGTTGTTCAACGAGTTTGTCGATTCGACAGGAGCTCCGACCGGATTCCAAGGGTACACGATTACCCCTGCCGATCAGACTTCGACGTTGCCTTGGTTCAACATCAACCGATTGTACGTCCAGTTCAGCGACGATCCTGATCTGGCGGCATTGACGACCTCGAACTTTATCTTGCATGGATTGCAGGGGCTCGATACGCCGACGATCACAGGAGTATCCTACGACGCAGGTTCGAACACCGCGATGCTGCAGCTTAGTGGCAACGTCACGAACGATAAGCTACGGCTGGAGATCAACACGGCGGTTACGCATCAAGGAAGCCCATACAACTTTACGTTCAATGTGCTCCCTGGGGATGCTGTTAGAAACTCAATGATCACCTCTACTGATCCTGCATTCGTCAACTCCCGAATGGGATCGCTTATCAATGGAATGGGAGTTCCAGTAGCTTCGCCTTCGACCGGTAATATGTACTCCATTTACGCAGATTTGAATGGCAGTGCAAGCATAACGAGCGTCGACCCAGCTATTGCTTACGCAAAGATGAATCCGGCGACGGGTACTTTACCTTCGGGTAGCCCAGGGGAACTGGTTGTGGAATTGCCACTCTCCAATTCTGTAGAAGTATTTTCGGCCTACGGAAGCAATCCCGAATTGTTGAGTGGGGTGGAGTCCCCAGCAGAGGATGATTTAATCGCTGATCTTTTCGTTGCGGAACAAGAGGAAGAGACCAGCGCGATCGACGAATTATTTAGCGAGCTATCCGACAATTCCCTTTAAAAGGAGTGCTGGCTTGTATAAAATGGGGACCAAACGACGGTTTGGTCCCCGAACGGTCTTTTGAAATTGATTCTAGGATTTTAGGAAAGTACTATGAAATATTGTTTATGCTTGCTGATGGCTTTTGTATTGGCCCCAAGCCAGGCCATGGCGGGGTTCGTTTTTAGCGTCCTGGACACAACGGTTGAGCAGAATCTGCTCGGCCCGACAACCGGGGTATTCAATGTTTTGGTGACCCCCACAGGACCTGATATTGGTACACAAGTGATTTCGTTTACAGCGAATGTGAACCTTGGTGGCTTGTCGGGAGGAATTACTGCGGTCAATTTCGGTGCACCTTTCGATCCAGTTGCTTTCGATTTGTTTCCAGCCGCGGGCTCACCCGTTATCAATAACAGTCACCCTATAGCTTCGCCGTTGTTTATCGTCGGAACTTCAGATTCAGGGATAGCCGGACCTGTTACCCTTACTTCCACGATGGGTCTGTTCTCGGTTCCATTTTCCGTGGCTCAAGGAGAAATTGGCTCTTTTACCGTCAATTTCACAACACCGGCACAGGATCCTTTTTATCTGAATGCAATCGCAGATTCGAATTTTAACGAGATTACTCCCACCGTCCAAAGTGGAACCGTAACCATCACCGCAGTTCCAGAGCCATCGTCTCTCTTGCTGATCGCTGGAGTTGCGGGAGGAATTGCTGCTCGCCGCCGTTTTCGTGCTGCGAAGAAGTAAGTTCCTAGCCGATTAGTTTTGTTTCCAACAAAAGCTTCAGCACATGCTGGAGCTTTTTTTATGCAAACGTCCCCCCATCACAAACACCCGACCATCCCAAACCCGAAGCGCAAGCGAGGGACAGCGCTGGCAACCAGACATCCATCCCAGGTCTCACAGCACGCCCTTCGTGCCTCAGGGACGTGCCACCCGACGCCTGAGATATTCCCGACAAGGGTTACGTGCACTCGCAACGCTATCCCTCGCTTACGCCACGGGTTGTGATTGAGGGGACGCTTCGCGTCCGCCCCCTTACCACCGATGCGTCAGGCCAGGCCGGGGGTGAGGGGTAGAAGCGTTTGGGTTGTTTGGCCGACGCGTAAGCGAGGCCCGAAAATCACAACCCGTGGCGTAAGCGAG
>CAYMXM010000072.1:0-13786 GCA_964394065.1 uncultured Pirellula sp.
CCCTCGCCCCGCTTCGGGGAGAGGGGCCGGGGGTGAGGGGCAACGCCGTTAAGTATTTTTCGCGGGAAAAATCAATGGGAGTGGCAAAGCGCGAGCCCTCCGGTGACGACTTTCATACCAGATCACCCCGAGTTGTTTCTATGCTTTCAACGGTTATTTAAGTTCAACGCAGAGACGCAGAGACGCAGAGACGCAGAGTCGCAGAGTCGCAGAGTCGCAGAGTCGCAGAGATTTAAACTTCTCTTAATGCAACTTCTCTCTGCGCCCCTGCGCCTCCGCGTCCCTGCGTTTCATTCAAACAATGCTTAACGGCGTTGGGTGAGGGGAGCGAAGATCTAAAAGCGCGGCGCGTTTTAGGACGTCAAAGCGTCGGCCGATCGGGGACGAGCTCCGACAAGGGCGACGCAGTCCCTCGCTTACGCCACGGGTTGTGATGGGGTGGACGCAAAGCGTCCACCCCTTTTAGACCTACGCCCTTGCCACCCTCAAGCTAGCCTCAAACCTACTCAAATCGCAACAACGCGTATTTCTTTTTCCCGCTTCGAAGGACGATCACCGATTCGCTGGCGAGGTCATCGGGGGTTAATGTTTTTTCGATCCCAGCACACTTTCGATTGTTGACGTACACGCCACCATTTTCAATCGTGCGCCGCGCTTCGCTCTTGCTCGACATGAGAGCTGCAGCGACGAGAGCATCGATGATGGGGAGACCTTCATCCAACGAGGAGCGGGACATCGCACAACTCGGCACATCGGCAAAAATAGAATTGAGCTCTCGGTCGGATAACTTGTCGATCTCACCTCCGAAGAGCATCTGCGATGCTCGTTCCGCGGAAGCAAGCCCTTCCTCTCCATGAACGATTCTTGTCACCGATTGCGCAAGCCGCTTCTGGGCAGCACCAGGTTTCGTCGGCATCTCCTCTTCGATCGCGACATACTCTTCATGCGGGATGTCCGACAGGAAGCGAATCGTGTTGAGCACGTCGGCATCGGCGACATTGATGAAGTACTGATAGAATTCGTAGGGGCTCGTTCGATCGGCAGAAAGCCAGACGGCACCACGTTCCGTCTTTCCCATCTTCCGACCATCCGAAGTGGTCAAAAGAGGATTCGTAAGCCCGAACAACTGTTTGCCGAGCATCCGGCGTCCTAGATCGATGCCGGCCGTGATGTTCCCCCATTGATCGCTCCCTCCGAGCTGCAACTTGCAATCGAAATGCTTCGCGAGGTGAACAAAGTCGAAGGCTTGAAGGAGCATGTAGCTGAACTCGGTGTAGCTCAATCCACTGTCGGTTCGCTCCAAGCGGCTTTTGACGGAATCTTTGCCGAGCATCACGTTGACGGGGAAGTTCTTCCCGACATCTCGCAGAAAATCGAGATAGCTGAACCCGTGCATCCAGTCGAAGTTGTTGACGAGGAGGGCGGGATTAGCCCCTTCAAAATCGAGAAACTGGGCGACTTGGCCGCGAATGCGTTCGACATTCTGCGCCAATTGTTCTTTCGACAAAAGGTTTCGTTCGTCGCTCTTGCCACTCGGGTCGCCGATCATCCCGGTCGCTCCACCCACCAACGCAATCGGGCGATGCCCTGCTTGTTGAAAGCGGCGCAGCAAGGTCAGGGGCATTAAATGACCGACGTGAAGGGAATCACCGGTCGGGTCGAACCCCGCGTAGACCGCAGTCGGGTTCTCCAATTCCTTCGTAACATTCTCAAGGTCGGTGCATTGATGAATCAGCCCACGCCATTGGAGCTCTTGGATAATCGACATTGCAGTTCAGCGTTCTGGTTCTAAAGAAAGGTGGGGGAATACTGTGGCCCGGGCCACGGCTAACCCGCGATGGATTTGTAATACTCAATGGTTTTTCGGAGTCCTTCTTCTAGGCCGATCTGAGGTTCGTAGCCAAGGAGTTTTCTGCTCAAAGAAATATCCGCGAGGCTTTCACGCACGTCCCCTACCCGAGCCGCTTGAAAATCGATCGTTGGCCGAACTCCAAGCATGCCACCGAGCAACTCCAGCAGTTGCAATAGCGAGGTCTGTCTTCCATCGGCAACATTCATCATCCTTCCACCGATGTTGGGACGCTCCGCTGCCAACAAATTCCCGTGGACGACGTTCGCAACGAAGGTGAAATCGCGCGATTGCATTCCGTCCCCGTATACGATCGCAGGCTTGCCACTGAGAATACGATTGACGAATAGTGGGATCACTGCTGAATATGGGCTGTTCGGATCTTGACGGGGCCCATAGACATTGAAGTACCGAATCCCAACGGTCTCCAAACCAAAACTGTGATAGTAGGCTTGGCAGTAATATTCCCCCGCGAGTTTCGCGACCGCATAGGGGGAGAGAGGTTGAGGAAGGTCGGTCTCCCGCTTCGAAGAGGTCGGCTGGTCTCCATAAGCGCTACTGCTAGCGGCATAAACGAATCGCTTCACCTTCGCTTGCACCGCTCCATGCAGCATGGTGAGGGTTCCCGTCACACAAGCAGCGTTCGTATCTAGCGGACGTTCTAGGGAGAGGGGAACAGATGCTAAGGCCGCTTGATGAAAGACCCGATCGACTCCCGAAAGGGCTTCTTTCACCGCAATCGGATCGGTGATGTCTCCTTCGAGAAACTCGATCCGGTCGCTTACTTCGTCTAGGTTCTTCCGGTTTCCCGTGCAAAGGTTGTCAAGGACTCGAACCGAGTGCCCCGCGTCGAGAAGCCCGCGAACGATATGGGAACCGATAAAACCAGCCCCTCCGGTAACCAAACAACGAGCCATAATGAATAATCAACTTTGCGAGACAGTATGTTTGTAAGGGGCAATTTTTAAGCGATTGCGAGAAATAAATCTACACCGGAGGGGAACAACGCTGTGAAGCATTTTTCTCTTGGGAATTGAACATTTCTTGTCCGACCGGGGCTTGTCCCCGTCGGGCACTGCTTTGGCGTCCTAGCACGCGTCGCGCTGTAGAACTCTGCTCCCCTCGCCCCGCTTCGGGGAGAGGGGCCGGGGGTACTACTATGCGCCGCCGCTCCGCGGCGAGCTTCTTTACGGATCGATCTGCAGATACCCAAGCCATTTCCCACCAGCCGAGGCAATCCGATCTACTCCTGCAATGCAAGTGGGGTCTCGCTTGTCCATCACCCCAACCAACCCGTCGCATTGCACTGCGACGAAGGTAAGAACTTCGTTGGGCAACCCACCTAAGTCGGCGATCGTCAAACGTCCTTGTTTCCATGCCCCAACGCTCGCAAGAAGTTGATAGCGAGCGGTTCGATCCTGATCGATGATCTTCTTTTGTAGAGAATCATCAATCGATTCGTTAGCCACGACAAGGGATGAAGCGAAGCCGGTCTCTTTCTCCAATTCGGCCGCAAGCCAATTCAGGATGTTGTTCCAGAGAGACTCTTCGAGAGTCGGAACATCCCCACGCATCTGCAGATTGACCGCTCCGAGCAGGAATGATTCTCGCAGCTTGATCGGACGTACCAACGGTTCAACGGAGATTTCCATCAAAGTAAACCCTTCCTAGACGAATAACGCACGGAAGGACGCGAGCCCTCCGGTGGTTGCCTCGGTGAGGAACGACGCGCTGCGCTTTAGAGTTCCGCTCCCCTCGCCCCGCTTCGGGGAGAGGGGCAGGGGGTGAGGGGTAGGAGTGAGATGTAACTAGACAATCGTTGACTAGGTCGCTAGCCCCTAGACCTTGCGTAGATTGCTAAAGAGTTTCGCATAGGGATGCAAAACGGGGCGCGAGGATTCAGCAGTTTCTTCCATCTGAGCCGTTGCAACCGCTTCCTCGGTATCTTCCAGTATGACGAGCATATCGCGGTCATCACTCATCGCAGAGCGGGTTGATTCGGCAAATACGAACCCATCATTCCATTCATCCCGCATCTCTTCGTAGGCTTGTTGAGGCGGATAGGAAGGAGTCTCAAACTGAGGAAGTTCCTCCGAGCTGTTATTGAGTTGGCTTGGCTCCAATTCAATGATGATCTGCGTCGGATCAAATGCCATCGCGCTGAGATTCAACTCGGAGACGAGCTCTCGCATCTCTTCTTCGACCTGTTGCTCAAACTCCATCACTCGAATGGGAGTGAAGGGAGGTGTAACCGGAGACTCTAAGAAATACTCAGCTTCCGCCGTCTCCATTCGATTGCTCGATGGATCGGATGGAAAGCTTTCCATGTCGTGGTTCAAGTTCCCGTACGCAACTCCAGAGTAGGCTTGATACCCACCGAAGGATTGGACAGGCATATTGAACTCTTCGTCAAAATCACTACCGAAAGGATCGGTGGTATCCACCAAGGAATTCTTTTTGGATTGTGAGGCTTCCGAGGAGGTCCGGCTGCGAGCGTTTCCTCTCTCCTGTGCCTCCTCTTTCAAGCCTAGCGTTTCATCCTCATCAGCTCCCCAGTTGCCGATCATGTGAGATGTGGAGTAGGCGGCAAACGTATCGGTGTTGCATTCGTCGCACTCATCCAGGGAACCAAACTCGATGATCGATTGCTTCGCGGCAGGAAGATCGACACGTTGGAGTGGCTCAACAGCTGACTTTGGCATCTTCGAAGATGGAGCTACCTTCTCGATTTCTTTGGGCGCGATCAGCTCGTAGTCGAATCGTCCTTCTTCTGCGATCGCGGCAGGTTGCGTGGAAACGATTTCGATCGACTTGGGAGTCGATTTAATACTCTCCGGCTCGCTCCATGGATTGGGGAGTTGTTGCAACATCCCCCAAGCCTTGCCGACGATATCCGCGGTAACTGGACAGACGCGCTCTTGCGCCGCGATGAGCATTGCTTGGTCGGCGAGCTGATCGATCAATCTAGGAATTCCATCGGAGCCACGGTGGAGAGCGTCGAGCGCTTCGTGAGTGATAACGCGAGCGTGGTTCACACCGCAGAGTTCAATTTTGTGGATGACGTAGTTCGCCGTTTCCTGACGGGAGAGAGGTGTCAGATAGCAGCGCGCCGCAAGTCGCTGATTCAAGGAATCCATTTGAGGATGGCACAGATTCTCTTCCAACTTCATATTGCCGCAAAGGACTAGGCGAACTCTCGGCAGCCCGTTCCGTTGCACGTTGGTAAGAAGTCGAATCTCATCTAGAAGTTTGAGAGAAAGGGTTTGTCCTTCATCGACGATCAACAGCAATCCATCGCTCGGGTTCTCCGGCGAGGGTTGCAATCGGTTCATGAGGGTTAGTCGCAATTCCCCTTCGTTGAGATCGCGGTAGGGCATGCGAAGTTCGAACAAGAGGCTTTGCAACAGCGCGCGACGCGTTACGAGCGGGGAGCTCGCCAGCATCACGACTTCGAAGGACCTGCGGAAGTGCTCGGCGATCCGCATGCAGCAGATCGTCTTCCCAAGGCCAGTTCCACCGAATAAGGCGACAGGGCCTTCGGCGCGGGCGATCGCTCGGGTCGCTGTTTGCACCGCTTGTTCCATCGCCGCGGTAGGAAAATACCGATCAAGCGATGGAGATGCCAAGAACGGTCGATTAACAAAACCAAAAAAGGACTCGTACATTCCCTAGCTTCCCCAATTGAACGCCAAATCTCACAAGTGTGTATCCGTTTCGTTGGGATCGGCTTTCTGGCGACGACTCATGAGTACAATCGTTAAAATCGTCAAAATTTACCAGGATGGAATAGGGGGCCTGGCCTGACGCATCGGAGGTAAATGTGAGGACGCGAAGCGTCCCCCATCACAACCCGTGGCGTAAGCGAGGGACAGCGTCGCGAGTGTACGTCGCCCTTGTCGGGAATATCTCAGGCGTTGGGTGGCACGTCCATGTTTGTAACTATTGGGTTAATAGGCCTGTTCCGCGTTTTCCTGTTGGCTTCCGTCTGGGTGGGAGCTTGCCTCCCCCCGGACGCCGCTTTGGCGCCCTAAAACGCGCCGCGTTTTAGGGCGCCAAAGCGGTGTCCGACGGGGACGAGCCCCGGTCGGACAAGAAGCGAACTAGAGCACAAAACTTGCGCAAACCAATGTCACCACAACACCAACTTTTTGTCACTCCAGCGCTATCCCTCGCTTACGCCACGGGTTGTGATTGTCGGGTTACCACAAATAGTTTGCTCCGGCGACCATCCAGAGGGGGATGGTAATCAAGCCGAGGAGGGAGGTTCCGACGACGACTGTGCATGCGATTTCAATGTCTTGATTGTAGAACCGAGTCATCACGATCGGGAAGGTAGCTGCCGGCATCGCAGCTTGGAGGAGGAGGACTTGCTGCAGTTCAAGACTGCTGACACCCAGCTTGGCGATCACAATGAACAGGAGGGGCAGAAGAATGATTCTTATCACGATAGCAAGAACCAAAGGACGCCACGCTTTGGAAAAGTTCACTTTCGTAATGCAGTCGTAAACGATGGCGCCGCTCAGGACGAGTCCCATCGGAATGGAGCATCTTCCAAGTTGATCGCTCATGCCGAGGAAGGGACGAGGAACCCAGGGGGTGAGGCCGAATTGACGGATGATAAGAGCGATGGCAACCGCGAGAAGTGGAGGACTAAATACGATCCTCTTCCACGATTGTTTGAGACCTTGGCCGCTGATGAGATAGAGGCCAACGCTCCAGAGGGCGATGTCGACGCCGACATTGTGAACCAAAAGAGTTACGACGCAACCAGGATAAAAAGCCTCCGCGAGGGGGAAGGGAATGTATCCGTAGTTGGCGATCCCACTGCAAAGTCCAAAAGCCCGCTGCTGGCGGCTATCCACCATCCCAAACCATCTTCCCAGATACTTCGCGGCGAGAAACGAGGCGAGAAAACCAAAGGTGGTCAGTCCTGCTCCAAAAAGGGTCGGGGACCAAGCGGAAAGGTCGACCGAAAGCTTCGTATCGGTCATGATCCGATAGAAGAAGAATGCTGGAAGCAACACATTCGAAAGGAAGCTCGCAATCGAGTGATCCCCTTCGTTGGTCAAGATTTTAAAGTAGCGCGCAAGTGCACCGATCGACATGACCAGGAAGACTCCGAGCACGGTCGATGCAATGTTGAAGAACTGATTGTCCAAAGAACGAGCCTATAACCGTCAAGTGGCACCAGCACGCCTCTCCGCGCCACTTTCGCTTTCTATCGTGAATTAGATGCCGTGTTAAAAATGTCACCGAAAAGTGGTCGCTCGTCCCGTCGAATTACCAAGTGATCACCCGGGCGGAGGGAATAGTTTTGACCTTCCATCACGTTTCGTCCCGAATCGTCAAAGTCCACATCCATTCGGACCGGAGGAACATTCTTTCCATTCGGTCGCAAGACCGTGATCTTCATCCGCCCGATTTTTTTGTGCAGATCTGCGTCCCGAACCACATCCCCGACGAACAGGGGTTGCCCCGGTTGCATGGGAAGCTTCTCCAGATGCCGCTTGCCATCGGTAATGTCCAGAACCACACATTGTTCCCCGTGATCGCTCAACAAGGGTTTCTCGGTTCCATAGGCTCCCATCGTATAGCCTGCAGCCTTGATACTCGTCGTATCGATCCGATCGAGAGGCCCCTTGGAACGCCAAACCATCGCGGAGCAGCCCGGAAAGCAACAGCTTGCCAAGACTACGAGTGCGATTCTAGAGAGGTTTCGGTCGCTTAATCCGGTGATTCTGAAATCCATTTCCGATCATCCATCCGAGAAAATTGATTGCTTCTGTTCCTCTATCGACGATCGAACAAACCAACTTCAAGGAAAACTTTACTTTATCCGAAAAAAGGACGCAAGTTACCCAAATTGAAGTTTGTCGAGCAGGCTTGAGGTGTGAAGCTAGAGGCTTGAGGCTTGAGGAAGAAGAGGGAGAACCACGGAAGACACGGAATACACGGAAGGTGAGGCTAAAGGCTGAAGGCTGGGAGAGAGGTGGAGTTCGAGGTGGGCTGACGCATCGGTGGTAAATGAGAGGACGCGAAGCGTCCCCATCCCAACCCGTGGCGTTAGCGAGGGACAGCGTCGCGGCACGTAGCCCTTGTCGGGAAATTCAGGTGCCGGGTGGCACGCCCCTGAGGCACGAAGGGCGTGCTGTGAGACCTGGGATGGATGCGTGATTGCCAGCGCTATCCCTCGCTTACGCCACGGGTTGTGATTTTCGCTCCTTCACATTCACAAACTCTGCGCTCCTCTGCGAACTCTGCGGTTCAATCCTCTTCATTCGTAAGATTCGTAAGATTCGTGGTTCCCTCTTCTTCCTCAAGCCTCTAGCCTCACCCCTCAATCCTGCTCCCGATACCGATAAAACCCTTCTCCACTTTTGACCCCGAGCTTGTTCGCATCGATCAGAGGTTGCAGTTGATCGATCAAGGGTTGCCATACTTCATCTCCATCGATGAATCTCGCAGAAGACATCGACTGATGAATGAGATCGAGTCCGATCTGATCCATGATCCCGAACGGTCCTAGCTCCATCCCTGTTACCTGCTTCCACGCCAAATCGATCTCCTCGGGATTCGCAACCTGCTTCGCATGCAGCTGCAGGGCCGATTGCATCAGCGATCGCAGCATCCAATTGAACACATACCCGGGGTTCTCCACCCGCTCCACCAGAGGATGTTGACCGATTCTTTCCGCGAAACAAACGAGTCGAGAGATCGTCTCTTCATTTGTTCGCGGGGAGGACGCGATATCGACAAACTGCGTTCGCCATACCGGAACGTGAAAGTGCAAGTGCGCGTATCGTTCGGGACTCTCGACAAACCGGTCGAGTATCGATGGGGTCATGTACGAGCTATTCGAAGCGATCACTGTCGGAGAAGCATACCGCCGAGACGTTTCCTGGAAGACCCGACGCTTCACCGACACCTGCTCCGTCACCGTTTCCAGGACCAAGTCGATGGCGTTCGGAGCGCTGTCCAGCGAAGTGATTCCATGGACGCGCTGCGGAATGCCGTCCCATCCCCCTTCCGGCCAATAACCAGAGATGGTTTCAAACGTTGAGGGACTTTGCAGCCAATCCAGACCAGATCGAAGCGCCTCCGGGGAGCGATCCAGCCACCAAACGTCGATGCCATGCGCGGTGAACTGGCCGACGATTTGTCGTCCTACCCAACCAGCCCCTACGACGAGGACTTGTTGGATAGGTGGGAGTTGGGCTGCTGCGCTAGTTTTGACCTGCTGAGAATCCATTGCTCTTGCTGATACTCCATGAGTTCCAAAATTCGAGTCGCTTCCTCAAGCGATAGATCGGTGGCATTCGCTCGGCGAAACGCGGAGATGGAGAATGGGACCGGTTGCTGCGTGAATTCGGAGTTGGGATCCCGTTCGTGGCGCGGGGGGCTCGCCCGTATGGGGGGGGCGACTATGGGCGAGACGCCCATGCCACGGCTAGTGGCTATGCTACGACTCGGTAGAGGAGAGCAGACTCCGTAAACAGATCTCGGAGCCGGCTCTCTCTCTTGGTTACTGATCTCCCCTTGGCTACCGATAGAGTGCCCCGAGTCGATTCGCAGTGCGGACTCGGCGGAGTCGAGCGAGTAGCTGAACTCGTCTCCATCCAAATCGAACGAAGATCGCCGAACGCTTCGTTCCGCGATCTTGTTCTTGATTTGAAGAAGATTCAAGTCCTCTACTTCCATTTGTCTTTCGTGGGAATGAAGTTATCGATCGCGGCCAAGTCGTCTCCACGAACGGTCGCTGCGAAGCGGACTCCCAAGGTTTGGATCTTGTTCGCAGCCTCTTCCAGTTGTTGCCGATTGTTCAATTTCAATTGGACGCTTGCTGCGACCTGCAGGATTTCGTCGAGGATCGGTTGGTTCACTTTTCCTTGAGCCGATTTCAAGCGTTCGATCGCTCGGGCGGTTCGCTGAGCGGAGGTGATCCCAAAGGTTGCCTTCTCGCTCGCCATAGCGGTTGCACGCATGCTGAATTCGACGTCGGCGATCATCCCAGCCAGGAAGAGGAGTCGCGTACGGGGTATTGTTTCTTCGGCATTTGTAGTCCCGTCGGTCCGCACAAAATTGTGCCGCAGCGAGCCTTGCGACCAACTCACTAGCTCAAAATCGAGACTTCCGGCATTGTGCCCCCCGACGTTCACCAACCGTTCGTCAGGAACGGTGTGGCATCGGTAGCAACTTTGCGCGACGAGATAGACGTTGACCGGGTTGCGCATCCCGAGCTCGATACTCTTGGTAAGCCGTTCGATACGGTGCTGCTGAGATTCTTGACCTTTGGTAACGGTTGGTCCTCCGTAGTCGTTATGAACGTTGAGCCAATCCTGCGCGGGGCCGTGGCAGGACTCACAAGAGACTCCGGCGATGGCATCGAGCCGGTCCCCTGCGACGTTCATCGTGTAGTGGCATTGGATGCAGTTCGAATCGCTCTTGAAGTTCGAAATGCCGAGTTTGCTTGCGATTTGTTGGGCTTCTGGCTTCCGGTGGAGCGTGAGAAACGTCTCGTGGTGCGGGGTCCGTTTCCAGACCTGAATTTCGGACGCATGGCATTTTTCGCAACTTTGAACGCCTACGACCTTGTGAGGATCGATAGCAACATTCCAGCGTTCATCCCGTGGGTCGAGGCGCGTGGTGGAGTTGTTGCTCATCCCTAAGCCGACGGAAATGAGTCCGGCAGCAAGAACGATTCCCAATGTCTTTCGTAAGTTCAACATGAACGATCTAATGAAAAAAGTGGTTTTTATCGAAAGGCTATTTCCATCACAACCCGTGGCGTAAGCGAGGGACAGCGTTGTTAGTGATCGTCGCCCCCGTCAGATATTTCAGGAGTCCGGGTTGCACGTCCCTGAGGTACGAAGGGCGTGCTGGATTTCCTTGAACGGGATGCCTGGTTGGCAGCGCTGTCCCTCGCTAACGCTTCGGGTTGTGAAGTTTGCCGCTCGCCGTAGCGAAGTTCCACGCAAGGCTATGCTCTACTTTGCGGGTTGGGGTAAAATCGATTCCATCTCAAGGTCTCCGCAAAAGTTCCGAGTCTTACAATCGTCCCAATTCGCCCAACCGGACTCTTTCCTTTGTCACGCAACGCTCCCCTACTTGAAACCGACGCAACACCGATCGTCGACCGGATCGTCTCCGGGGGACAAACGGGTGTCGACCGAGCGGCGCTCGATGCGGCAATCGCATGCCAGATTCCACACGGTGGCTGGTGTCCGAAGGGGAGGATCGCGGAGGATGGCAGGATCCCCGCTCGCTACGAGTTGCAAGAGATGGAATCGATCGAGTACTCCCATCGAACGCGGCAGAACATCCTCGACTCGGATGGAACGCTGATCCTCTCGATCGGGAGATTGGGTGGCGGAACGTTGCTGACTCTTCGATTGGCCAAGGAGTTGCAGAAGCCCATCCTCTTGGTGGAACTGACTCGTGCGAGTAGTAAGAGTATGCAATTGCGAGAACGAAAGAGGCTGCATCAATGGTTGCAGGAACACGCGATCCGAACCCTCAACATCGCCAGCCCACGCGGGAGCAAGTTCCCGGATGTTTACCAGAGAAGCTATGATTTTTTGATCGGTGCGTTGCGAAGGTGAAGGGGCGAGGAAGGTAAAAATTGTTTGCGGCATCCATTTCTTACAACAGATTCATTCCCGTGGTCGTTTGGCTCGGCTTATTCGTTTCCTTTTTAGGAATTGATGGGCAAGTGTTGAGGTATGGATACTTACTAAACAAAAAAGCATACCGACGAGTGGAGATGACAATTCAAAGCGTTGACAAGGAGTTTCGCGTCGACGGCAAAGGACGGAAGCTTTACTACGATGTGGTCACAGGGACGATAGGCGGAAATGAGTATCATGCAGACGCAATAGCGCTGGCATTTCACGGAGGAAGCATTTCTACGATTCAAGCAAAAGTGGGCGAGAAAATAGACGTAATGTTTGCGAGCACTCTGACGGATAGGAAGCAGCTTCAAGGGCTGAACATTTCTATCGTATCAGCGGAATTGGCCGACTCAATAAATTGGTTTTCTACCCCCTCTTTTTCTTACTTTGGAACGGGCTGTGGCTCATCCCAGCAGTTATATGGCTATCTAACTCAGTGAGAATGTGGCGGTACCGAAGTCGAGGAGGAATTCGTTAACGACGATTGCACCTCATCACGTCTTCTATCTAAGGGACGGTTTGTTCTGGACCGCCAAAAAGTGGGTGTTGTGAGGATTTAGGTTTGCGCAAGTTTTGTTCTCCGATTCGCTTCATGTCCGACCTGGGCTCGTCCCGGTCGGACGATAACGGCGGCTGCGGAATAAAAATGGCTGCACGAAAACCCGTGTCAACACCAACTTTTTGACAGCCCAGCCCAAGCCCCACGCCTAAGCTCTAAAGGCCCCTACCCGGGGCTCCCAGCCTTGTCCCTGCACTCAGGCTAAGGGCGAAGCCCTCTTCTTCCTCAAGCCTCAAGTCTCACCCCTCAAGCCTCTTCACGACCCCTGTGTACATGAAGGGGGTGACTCGCCTTAGTTCTTCTTTCACACTGTCCGAGACATCGAGTTTGTCGATGAACTCGTTGAAGGTGGCTTGCGTCACTTGCGATGCTCCACGCGTTAGCTCCTTCAAAGCCTCATAGGGATTCGGGTACTTCTCCCTTCGCAAGATCGTTTGAATCGCCTCGGCTACGACGATCCAGTTTGCGGTCAAATCGGCTTCGATCTTGTCGCGGTTCAAAAGGAGCTTGCCAAGTCCACGTTCAATCGATCGAAGTGACAGAATGAAGTGGGAGAAGGGAACTCCAAGATTCCGCAACACGGTCGAGTCGGTGAGATCCCGTTGAAGCCTCGAGACTGGGAGCTTCCCCGACAAGTGCTCCCACAGCGCGTTAGCGATTCCCAGGTTCCCTTCCCCGTTCTCGAAGTCGATCGGATTGACCTTATGCGGCATCGCGCTGGAGCCGACTTCGCCCGCTTTGATCTTCTGCTTGAAGTAATCCATCGAAACGTAGGTCCATACGTCGCGGCAGAGGTCGATCAGAATGGTGCCGATCCGTTTGACTCCATCCATCTGCGCCGCGAGATCGTCGTAATGTTCGATCTGCGTCGTATACTGTTGCCGGCGCAATTGAAGCCTTTCTTCGACGAATTGATTTCCGAATCCGATCCAATCGACGTTGGGATAGGCGATCGAGTGGGCATTGAAATTTCCAGTCGCTCCACCGAATTTGGCCGAGCATGGAATCGCCTGGAGGGAGTTGAGTTGTCGCTCGAGCCGCTCCACAAAAACGAGTATCTCTTTTCCAAGCCTTGTCGGGGAAGCGGGCTGGCCATGCGTTCGCGCGAGCATCGGAACATCGATCCATTCCGTCGCCAGAGCCTTCAGTTGTGCGATCAATCCAAGGACTTTCGGACAAAGTTCTTGTTCGAGTGCGTGCTTCCAAGAGAGAGGTACCGCCGTGTTGTTGACATCTTGGGAGGTCAATCCGAAGTGGACCCACTCTCGCTGGTCGCTCATCCCCATCCCATCCATTCGGTCTTTGATGAAGTACTCTACCGCTTTGACATCGTGGTTGGTGACCCGTTCGTGGGCTTTCACTTTCTCTGCATCGGAGAGGCTAAAGCCGCGATAGATTTCTCGCAATGATTCGCATTGGGAGGAATCGATCTGAAGAAAGCCATGTTCGGAGAGCAACACCAAGTACTCGATCTCGACCCACACTCGGTACTTGATCAAAGCGTATTCCGAAAAGTACAAATCCAAGCGAGGTTGCCCCGCAACATCTTCTGGGGAGGTGAGCTGATTTCGGTAACGACCATCGATCGGAGAGATAGCGGTAAGGTTTTGGAGTTGCATGGAGGATTAGGGGGGAAAGGTTGTGTGATGGGATAATGTAGAACGGAATTCATTCCGTTTCTCTGTTTCCATCCAATGCCTTTCAACTTCC
>CAYMXM010000073.1:0-1669 GCA_964394065.1 uncultured Pirellula sp.
ATAACTCGCAATCGAAAGAATGGTGCGCATTGACAGCGTCGAGTCTCCCGGTCGGTTCGAACCCTACTCAAGCTCCGAAATCCCATCGTTGGTTCCTTTATTCTGTCTTTGGAATCATGGCGTTTCTCGTCGTTGCGATCGCATTGGCGGCCTTGATTCTGTTGCGGAAAGGGAGTGAGCCTCGGTATGCGTTGATCGTTGGCAACTCAATGGAACCTTGTTTGCTCGGGCCAGGTGTGGAGTGGACGTGCAAAGAATGCGAACGTACGTTCCGTTTCGGCGCGGAGTCGATCTCTCCCGATTTGCCCTTTCAATGCCCTCTATGCGGGATGATTGAACGAGAGCCGTTGGAGGTTCCTGCGTTGGATGAGGAGGCACTTTTAGAACAAGTCGATCGGGTCCAATACTTCCCGCAGCGAATCGTGGCGTCGCGACGCGCTCGCCAACAGATTCTCACAGACTCGGCGGGAATGCTTCGAGGCGATCTCGTGATCTTCCAGCCTCCAGAACAACCGGGGAAAGAAATCAAGCGGATCGTCGGGTTCCCTGGCGAGACCGTTCTGATTAAGGATGGGGATCTTTGGGTCGACGGTCGACCATGGAAGAAAGACTCCGAGGCTTTGCTGAAGCAGGCGATCTTTCTCTCGGAAGGTGAATGGACGCGGCAAGGGAACCCTGTCGTCACTCCCTTCATGCTAGCGGGACCGGAACCACTTCTGTACGAAGCTCCCGAAGGGGGAATCAGTAATCAATGGCTCGGGAACCAACGAGACTCGCAAGCGACGATACCGGTCCGAGACATCGGAGTTGCCTTTCATCTGGAAGGGATGACCGACGAGTGGCAATTGCAGGTCCACCTTCGGACACCCAACCGTCACTGGCAAGGTACGGTGGATGCCTCTGGAAAGGATTGGTCGATCTCGAGCATGGGGCAGGAGGAGAAAGGAATCGTCAACGAATGGAAGGATTCGGAAAAAGCGACTTGGCTCGTTTTCGCGATGGTCGACGGTGATGGAGTGATCGCGATCAACGATCGTGAGATCCTGCGTGTGGAGTTGGAGAGGTCTGATCGCGAGGAATCAACCACCGACCCCGTCATCGGTGTTGGAGAGCCGATAGAACTCGAATGCTCTTTAGGGGAGGTTCGCATTGTTGAAATGGTCCCTTTTCGAGATCTCCATTATCGAGGGGCACTCGATGCACCTGAGCAAACCATTCCAGCGGGGAATGGGATCGTCGTTCTCGGGGACAACATCCGACTATCGAGCGATTCGCGCAACCGATGGGACGAAGGTTTAAACGCCGAATCGATCTCAGGTATTCTCGAATCTCGCGCAACCGGAATGGAACACCTCCTTCGGCAAAGAAGGATTTTGCCGAAGTAAGGCTTGAGTCCAATGTAGAACGGAATTTATTCCGTTAAACAACATTTCCAACTTCTACCCCCAATGCACGTATTGTCTACCTCCAACTCAGGGCTGCTCAAGGCCCAGCATGGAGCGAGAGCCTCTCGCCACGAGCGGGGGGCTTGAAGGGCCCTGAATTAGGGGGCGGCTCACCGCGTTGGTAGGGGCTTTGATTGGACGCGTTGTTTAACGGAATGAATTCCGTTCTACAACATTTCCAACTTCTACCCCCAATGCACGTATTGTCTACCTCCAACTCAGGG
>CAYMXM010000073.1:1769-13761 GCA_964394065.1 uncultured Pirellula sp.
GTTGGTAGGGGCTTTGATTGGACGCGTTGTTTAACGGAATGAATTCCGTTCTACATTGGGGGAGCAAAAAAAGCGCGAGAGTTTCATCAGAGCGAATCGATTACAATGTAAAACCTTTAACTTACCGACTCCCTCCACAAACTGTTTACAGGAGACTCCTATGGATCCTCTCAATCGTCGCCATCTTCTTCGATTTGCT
Source organism: uncultured Pirellula sp. (assembly GCA_964394065.1). Classification (GTDB taxonomy): domain Bacteria; phylum Planctomycetota; class Planctomycetia; order Pirellulales; family Pirellulaceae; genus JBKCUI01. Next base: position 1,969 of record CAYMXM010000073.1, read on the forward strand.
TCGGCCGGAGCGCTTACTGCATTCGCTCCCTCGATTTCCTTTGGGCAAGAGAAACCTGGGCCCTATGCGGATGGCATTCTGGTCGAGGGTGAACCCGGGAAACCAGAGAGTGGGGCCTTCACCATTGCCGTCTTGCCAGACACTCAAAATTACTCGGAGAAGTTTCCCGACCGATTCCTGGCGCAAACACGTTGGATCGCTGAAAACAAAAAAGATCGGAACATCGCTTGCGTACTTCACTTGGGAGACGTAACCAATCGGAACACAGCTCCCGAATGGGCGAACGCGGTGAAAGCGATGGAGCAACTCGATGGAGTCGTTCCCTATTTCATGGTCCCCGGCAATCATGACTACAGCGAAAACGGTGGTTGCAAAGATCGAAGCTGCGGATTGAGTGGGGCCTTCCCCGTTGCGAAGTTCAAGGATCTCCCAACCTTTGGTGGCGTTTACGATCGCGAGCCCGATCGGATCGAAAACAGCTACCACCTTTTCTCGGCGGGGGGACGGGATTTCCTCTCCCTTTGTTTGGAGTTCGGCCCGCGAAAGGACGTCGTTCGATGGGCTAACGAAGTCGTCGGTCAACATAAAAATCGGGGTGTGATTCTCTCAACGCACGCACATATCTACTTCGATGACACACGCTATGACTGGGCTCGTCATGGAGCAAAGCAAAGCTGGAACCCTCACGCCTACGCTGTTGCGAAGAATACGAACGACGACGTCACGGACGGCGAAGAACTCTGGAACGGTTTGATCGCTAAGCATGAGAACTTTATTCTCACTCTCAACGGTCACGTTCTCGGCGACGGATTGGGATATTTGGTGTCGCAAACCCCTGCGGGGCGGCAAGTCCATCAAATGCTCGTCAACTTCCAAATGCGTCCCAAGGGGGGAGACGGATGGATGCGTCTTCTCGAGTTCCGTGCGGATGGCAAAACAGTCCATGTTTGCGACTATTCACCCACGTTGAACCAAAGAAATGAATCTTCACAAAACAAGTTTCAAATCGACTTGTCCGAGGTGAAGGGATAAAAGTGTTTCCTAACCACGGATAACACAGATAACACCGATGAAGTTAGATCGGTTGATTCTGCGTTTTCGATTTCATTCTTCTAACTACTCATCCGTGGAATCTGTGTTATCCGTGGTTAAAAATACGATTCGCTTTACATCGTTCGGATCGATGGCATCGACTTCGTGCCCTTGATAGCCTCGGAGGGTGGTCGCTTGCAAGATGCTGTTGATCACTGCTTCCTCGGTCGCATCCTTTACACACTGAAATAGAGGAGACAGTTGATCGTCTCGGAGAAGAGCAACCTCTTCGGTAGTCTCCTTCGATTCGTACTTGCTTCGTAAACCTTCATGAGTTGAAAAGGCGAGAGCGTAGTCACCACTCCCGTGAGAGATCGAGGAACCGGTTGCGGCAAGCCCTAACGGCGCGCGGCGAGCAAGACGTTCCAGTCGCCTTGAATCCAAGGGTGCATCGGTTGCAATGATCACGATGCACGAGCCGTGTTCTTGGGTTTTGATCTCGTCTTTCAAATAGTATCGACCTAGCTTTTGCCCCACCGGAACACCTGCAATAGTAAGCGAACCTCCGTAGTTCGTCTGGACGAGAACTCCCACCGTGTAGCCTCCCAATGACTTCGGTAGAACGCGTGACGAGGTGCCGATTCCACTTTTCCATCCCATGCATTGAACGCCCGTCCCACCACCGACACATCCCTCCGCGACAGGTCCTCCTTTCGCATTGTGGAGCGCGGCGAGCACCGAAGAAGCATCGACACGCTTGGCGCGGATGTTGTTGAGGAACCCATCATTGCACTCGCCAACGACCGGGTTCACCGAACGAACGCGTTCACAACCGGGTTGACGCAAGGTCCAGTCGACGAGCGCGTCGGCAGCTGCAAAGGCGCTCAACGTATTGGTGAGGAGGATCGGCGTTTCGAGAACTCCGAGTTCTTGGACTTGCGTCGTCCCGACAAACTTTCCGAACCCGTTCGCTACATGAACTGCAGCAGGGACCTTTTCTAAAAAGGGGTTCCCCGAGTGGGGTTTGATCGCCGTGACCCCCGTCCTGATATCGTCTCCTTCGATGAGGGTATGATGTCCGACGGAAACACCTGGTACATCGGTGATCGCGTTGTGAGGCCCTGGAGGGAGGACACCTATTTGAATATCGAGATCTCGCAAACGAGGCCGCTGGTTTTGTTGCGTTTTTTCGTCCTCGTTCGCCGCGCAGCAGACGCTGCAGAAGGAAGCGATCAGGGCAAGGCAACAAATGCTGGGAAGCATCCTTGTAAAGGTCAATGTCATCATCCGGCGCAACAATCGTAGGGTAGGTGGTATAGGTAGGGTGCGTGAAGTGGTCGCGGTCCCCATCTCAAATCAGGATAGCAAGCCGACGATCATTCTATCGCAATAAGACGAGCGGCAGATGGAATCCTACCAGCGTAACCCTCCCCTTTGGGGAAGGGGGGGGACGCGAAGCGTCCCTCCATCACAACCCGTGGCGTAAGCGAGGGACAGCGTCGCGAGTGCGCGTAGCCCTTGTTGGGTTCTCAAGCGTCGGGTGGAGTGATGAGGGAGTTGAGCAGCTCCTGACGGCTATTCTATGCCGACCGATTTCCCATCCATGCGATTCCCCAAGTACCTGAAAATGGTTGAATCGATGCCATAAGCGACGTGATGCACACTTCCGTCGACCATGACGAAGTTGACTCCACTCGCATGGGCCGAACCGAAGCTGCCGTGTGAGAGTCTTTCAGGCTCGTCCTTCAATAGCGGCCATCCAGGATGAGTCCCCCGGTGATTGTCGTTGTTAAACCCTCCGTACATTGGCTCGTTATCCCCCCAGTCCTCCCCTGTTCGGTAGGTCCTGCTCATCACATACTTTTCACCGAAGAGAAACGTATGGGCAGTACCGTCACTTACTTGGGAGATTGAAATTGAGGTCCGCAGCCAACTGATCCCAGTCCAATCGTTCGGCGGCTTGGGCCAAGATCGGGTTCGCTCCAATTCGTTCACCTCCTCAAGATTGGCAGGTCCGGGAAACGGTAGGGGCCAATGCATGAGCCAGTCCAATTCCGGTACTCCATCCCCGATGTTGATCGCGTAATCCCCCCGTACCGCAGCAATGAGAGGAGCGATCGTACCTCGTGGTCTTGCACAGCTATCGCAATCGGGGGACAACGGAATCGGTTCGCCCCCCCGTCTTGAGGGGCAGTTGTAAACCCCAACAGAGGTCGTGACTCGCTTCTGCAGCGAGGATTGCCGAACGTCGTCTGTATCACCATAGCGTCCCAATTCGTGAAGGGCGTTTTGTTCAAGATAGGGTAGGAGTGCGAAGGTCCAGCTACCTGGCTGCCCTGCGGAAGACCGAATGTCGGAGAAGCCCTGCCACTGGTATCCCCACCCACCACTTGGGAATCGCTTCTTAGCCGACTCGAAATTCTGAGCGGCTAACCCGAGTTGTCGAAGATGGGATTGGCATTGCATGCGCCGCGCACTCTCGCGCGCATATTGAACCGCCGACAGCAGCAGAGCAACCAACAGACCAATGATGGCGATAACGACGAGCAACTCGACCAATGTAAATCCGATTCGCAGTCCCCGGCGTTGTGAGGTGCTGATCCTGGGGTGTGAAGTATTCATAAAAAACTCTCTGGCGGTAGTTTTAAGTTAACGTGCTCTGGCTGTTTCTTTAGGTCGGGTGAGGCTTCATGAAGCAAGCTAAACCTTTCCGTTTTCCCGGCAACTGAAAGAAATTCACACCGCTCCCCCTACTCGGTGAATTCCGCAATCTTCCTCCGCTCCTCTTCTCCGATGCGATACACTAGAAAGGAGAACGCAATGCGATCTTCGGGCTTCAAATAGCGGAAGTACCCCAGCCCGGCGCTATCGGGCCGATCATACAACTGCAATACGTTGACGATGTACCACCCCGGTTTAGGCAGGTCTCTCGGTATTCCAGTAGGAGGATCGCCTGGAGTTCGGAGGCGACGCATCGGAGGAGGCTCTGCTCCCAATCCAAAATAGGTTCCATCGCTACCGTAATAGTGAGGATCCACCCAACAGGGACGTTTTTCAGGATGGGCTTCGACCCATTTCTTGACAAAGAGCAAGTCTTGCCCCCAGTCGACGTTGGAAAACCCGAGCACGTGCCACCCCTTTTCCGGCCCCCCGGCCAATCGATTGAAGAAAGTTAAAAAATGAGGGGCGACACTCAAGGAAGCAGCCACGGATCCAACGCATAACGCCAAGGTTAACCTCCCGAGTTCCTTCAAGGCGAGCCAGCTAAGGAGTCCACAGCCCAGGAGTGAAAACGGAATCAACAAGAGTCTTGGTAAGATAAAGTCATCGTGCAGCGCAAGCCCAAGTTCTTTGAATCGCGTAGCCCCCACGGCAAACTCCATCCGTCCCCCGATCATCTCCAGTGGAACATCCCACTTATATTCATGCCGTAGATTCAAGGCTCCAAGACCCGCAAACCAATCGACCAAGGGAGGATTGACTCGATAATAGTCAAATGTTCCAAAATGCCATCTCGAAACGGCTGCTGGAAGATGGGCGATTTCATCGGTGTTCGGGAAATGAACGAAGATGCCGTGCACAAGCAATCCGATATGGATCGAGATTAGGAGGAAGTAGACCCAGAAATCGATTCCGACACAGAGAATCTTTGTTTTGAATTGCGTAGGAACAGCTTCGTTCATGGATTGGAGTGGATAGGGGCAGGCTGGCCTACTCGTGAAAGCATGAGTTTCAAGTGACGCCAACCATCCCGGAAGCTACGCAAATGGGGAGGCCGGTCCCTCCCATCCGGTCGTAACTTAACCGGTATCTCGACGATCCGTATTTGAGCCCGTGAAGCGCAGATGACCATTTCCGAGGCGAACTCCATCCCGGTACAGGATAGGTGTAGATCCAGAATCCGCTGCCGATCGAACCCTCGCATGCCACAATGCCAATCGCGGCAGGGAGTCGGATAGAGTAATCTTCCAAAACCGCTTAGGAAGGGATTACCAATGTATCGGTGAAGCCAAGGCATTGCTCCAGGCTCAATGCCACCGGCGAAGCGATTTCCCATCACAAGTTCGTTTCCCTCGAGTAGACGCCCAACGAATCGGGGAATCTCACGGAAATCGTAGCTGCTATCCGCATCTCCCATCACGACAAATTTCCCTCTCGCACTAGCAATTCCTCCGAGGAGTGCCGATCCATACCCTCGCTCCATAACGGAGACGACTGTGGCCCCCGCCTTAGTCGCAATCTCCCGAGACTCATCCTGGCTCCCATTGTCCGCGACGACAATCTCAAAACGCTTCCCAAAAGATTCAGCTCCGTGCAAGGCGTTAACGGCGTTCTCACACCCTTCTTGCGCCTGCTCGATACATGTCCCAAGTGTTCGGGCTTCGTTCAAGCAGGGCATGACAACCGACACCAAGAGGTCGTTCGGAAAAGAGGCACATTGCATACCAAACTCCTTCGTGTAAATCCTTTAGTCATACGGAATGAAGCCAGACACGCTAACAGGAAACCTCAAAGCCCCTCCCTGCCCCTCCACGACGATAACAAATGCATCGTCCATATATCCACCCCCGAAATCTCCCTTCTCTGCCCGCAAAAGGATCGTCCCACCCGGTTCGAAGGTCGTGTCACTCGGAATGGAGTATTTCAAACTTAAAGAGCGGTAGTTGTTCGGAGCCGGTTCGATATAGATTGGTTTAACAAGTTCGACGCGGCTATCGAGCGCTTCGATCTTATATTCCACAGGGAGCGGCCACTCTTTTCCTTTCAACCATTCCGAATCTAAAAGAAACTTATCGGGAAAGAGGTAAGTGGAGGGCTCAATACGATACAGCACTTGGAATTTCAATTCGCTGAAATTTGGCGAATTGGTCTTGATGATCCCATGTTGCCACCCGTCCCCCAGGGCGGCGTTGAAAATCGAAACATGGAAATCGTAGCGCCCCCCCGCAGGAAGAATCGAGGGCTTGAAATCCGCGGACATACATCCACAACTGAGGGTCAGCAATTCTAAATGAATCTCTTCAGAAGAATCATTGATGACACTCACGGGAACCTGGATTTTTTCCGTCGATTTAAACACACCCAACTGGCCGGGGTGTTCAATTCGTATCGGTGCCAGATCGGTATCGGGGCTAGCCAAATCTGATTGGCTTGTGTGACACCCCGATGCGATAAGGAGGATACATAGCCGAGTCGCCCTGCCGAGCCATGTCTGCAAATTGTTAAAATAATCTGTCACGATAGTACTTTCTTGCCATAGTTCCAGTGACGCAAAGCCATTCCAAAAATAAAAAGAATACTTGCCAGAGGAAGTGCCGACCAAAGAAGGGCGCGCTGCCATGACAATGGAAGATGTATCTGAGAAGCTTCCTTACTCTGGACGATCTGAACCGCGATCGGTCTTCCACCGGAGATCAAATTCTGAAAAGAGAGCGGTAGTACATTGGATGACATAGGATCGATTAAAAGGAGCCCCTCTTTCGATACCTTCTGAGCCACAAAGTAGTGTCCCGATTCCTCGTTGGTGTTGGGATCGAGCGTGGGGATCAGGACGATAACTTCACTAGTTCCCTGATCGATGGTACGACCGAGGTAGTCCCAGGCGCGAACGTCGCCGGGAGCAAGTGAGTACGACCTAACTAAAAATCCATTTTGCTCCAAGCATTTTCTCAAATCGAACAAGGTCGCGTACTTCAGTTGACGTAGAGTTTGGTAGTGTTCATCGTCTGCGAGGGGCCCTCCCATTCGATGCGCGACAAAATCAACAGCGGCACTTCCACAAAAGCCTGCATCCGAACTCACGAGAAGAGGAATCGAGGCCGTGGGAGGGCCTTCCCCGTCCTTCATTTTACGCGTCTGCTCCCCCAACAATGGATTCATAGGGGAAGCTAGAAAGATCAGCGCAGATACTGCCAACCGTATTCGAAAGCTCATAAGAAATCTCCGATCATGTAAGGTATTATCCTTCGTGGGTGGTTAACCCCAGTACTACCTCGCCCGCGAGGAAAAGAAGTAGCGATAGACAAACCACCCGAGGGCGATGGCGCCGAGGGCGTTGGCTGCCCAAAGGGAGACTGTCAGCCAGTTCACTTTGGGTTTAACAGGTTGCGCCTGGGATAAGAGGAATTGGCGGATCTTTTCCTGTTCTTCTTCCGTGTAAGGAACGTAGGTTAGTTCTTTGGTATGCTCGAATGTTTTGCGATTGCTCTTCCTACGCGTCCCCTTCTCGGCGTCCCCGCCAAAAATGGAACCCGTAATCTTCTGGTAATCCCACAAAACCCCAACATATCCCTCGGAGAGAGGTTCCACCTTCTCAATCTCAACAACAGCGCGTTTGTGCTTTTCCCCGATATACCCGACAACAACGTAGCTAGATCGATCGCAGATAAGCCAGTTTCCCATCACTTTTACAGACTCTACTGTCCTGGCGCTTTGGCTTATTTTAAGGTATCGTTCCTCGGGAACTCGTTCATCCCCCAGCGTGATCGAAATTACCTTTAAAACTTGCAGGGTGGGGGCAAGCGCAACGAGAGCTTCGGTATGCATCGACCGGAATTCTTTGCCTGTAACGTCTTTCGAACCTTTAATTGGGTTAATGGTAAATCGAACTCGTGATACATCGACGTTCAGGTATCTTTCATTCCCCAAGATTTCAATGCTGGAGGTCTTCATACCCATTCGCGGGTCTAAGGATGCGAACTCAGTAACAGGAGCATCGACTCGCAGCAATAACGACTTGCGAATTTGATAGGCGAGTCCCCCCATTCCCGAAGATCCCAGAATATGGTAGGAACTCAATCTCGCGGAAGGTGGAAAGGTTGTCACATAGTCGCGTTTGAAATGAAAACCGAGCTCCCCGTCGAATCCCCAAGCGAGGTCGACGATACGATCAGAATCGAGATGAGGCTCCCCAGGGTTGGGGACATAGTGCAGAATTTCCCATGGGGGTAAACGGCCATCCTTTCCTTGCCCGATGTTGTATTCGAAGGGCACACTCTTCTCGAGTTTGTCATCGTCGTATATTTTAACCACCCCTGTTATGTGCATATTCTGGTATTCATTCCAGAACGTAAGGCATCGCCTGAGGAGTGCTTCATCTCCAAAGCATGGATTCCCGGAGACAACCAGAAAGGTCGCTACAGATACAGCCAACCGTATTCGAAAGCTCACAAGAGATCTCCAATCGTACAGGGTACTATCCTTCATAAACGGTTAATCCCAGTACTACCTCGCCCGCGAGGAAAAGAAGTAGCGATAGACAAACCACCCGAGGGCGATGGCGCCGAGGGCGTTGGCTGCCCAAAGGGAGACTGTCAGCCAGTTCACTTTGGGTTTAACAGGTTGCGCCTGGGATAAGAGGAATTGGCGGATCTTTTCCTGTTCTTCTTCCGTGTAAGGAACGTAGGTTAGTTCTTTGGTATGCTCGAATGTTTTGCGATTGCTCTTCCTACGCGTCCCCTTCTCGGCATTCCCGCCGAAAACGGCTCCCGTAATTTTCCGATAATCCCAAATCCCAACATATCCCTCGGGGAGAGGCTCCACCTTCTCAATCTCAACAACAGCGCGTTTGATTTTTTCCCCAACATGAACGTAGCTAGATCGATCGCAGATAAGCCAGTTTCCCATCACCTTTACAGACTCTACGATCCTTGCGTTTTGGTTTAATTGAAGATATTCTGCATCAAGGATTTTATCGAGGCCTCTTGTAATCGAGGTCACCTTTAAAACTTGAAAAGTTGGGGCAAGCGCTACGAGCGCCTCTATATACATTGGTGAACTTTCTTTTCCTGTAGCGTCTTTTTCTGTACCAATCGTGCAGCGAACTTTTGTCGCATCCACGCCTAGGTAGCTTTCTTTCCCTATAACATCAACACTTGCACCCTTCATTCCCTTTCGCGGGTCTAAATTTATGAATTCGCTTACGGGAGCGTCGACTCGTCGCAATAACGACTTGCGAATTTGAAGAGCGAATCCTCCTAAGCCAGGGGATGTCTGAAGAAAGTAGGAACTCAATCTCGCTGAAGGAGGCGAGGTTGTCACATAGCTACGGCTGAAATGTATCCCCAACTCTCCGTCGAATCCCCAGGCAGTGTCGACGATGCGATCAGAATCTAGGTGAGGTTCTCCCGGGTTGGGAACTAAATGCAGAATTTCCCATGGGGGTAAACGGCCATCCTTTCCTTGCCCGATGTTGTATTCGAAGGGCACACTCTTCTCGAGTTTGTCATCGTCGTATATTTTAACCACCCCTGTTATGTGCATATTCTGGTATTCATTCCAGAACGTAAGGCATCGCCTGAGGAGTGCTTCATCTCCAAAGCATGGATTCCCGGAGACAACCAGAAAGGTCGCTACAGATACAGCCAACCGTATTCGAAAGCTCACAAGAGATCTCCAATCGTACAGGGTACTATCCTTCATAAACGGTTAATCCCAGTACTACCTCGCCCGCGAGGAAAAGAAGTAGCGATAGACAAACCACCCGAGGGCGATGGCGCCGAGGGCGTTGGCTGCCCAAAGGGAGACTGTCAGCCAGTTCACTTTGGGTTTAACAGGTTGCGCCTGGGATAAGAGGAATTGGCGGATCTTTTCCTGTTCTTCTTCCGTGTAAGGAACGTAGGTTAGTTCTTTGGTATGCTCGAATGTTTTGCGATTGCTCTTCCTACGCGTCCCCTTCTCGGCGTCCCCGCCAAAAATGGAACCCGTAATCTTCTGGTAATCCCACAAAACCCCAACATATCCCTCGGAGAGAGGTTCCACCTTCTCAATCTCAACAACAGCGCGTTTGTGCTTTTCCCCGATATACCCGACAACAACGTAGCTAGATCGATCGCAGATAAGCCAGTTTCCCATCACTTTTACAGACTCTACTGTCCTGGCGCTTTGGGTTATTTGAAGGTATCGTTCGTCGGGAACTCGTTCATCCCCCCTCGTGATCGAAGTTACCTTTAAAACTTGCAGGGTGGGGGCGAGCGCAACGAGAGCCTCGATATGCATCGACGGGACTTCTTTACCTGTAATGTCTTTCAAACCTTTCGTGGGAGTAATGTTAAATCGAACTCGTGATGCATCGACGTTCAGGTATCTTTCATTCCCCAAGACTTCAATGCTGGAATTTCTCATACCCGTTCGCGGGTCTAAGGATTCGAACCCACAAACAGGAGCATCGACTCGCAGCAATAACGACTTGCGAATTTGAGAAGCGAGTCCCCCCATTCCCGAAGTTCTGTTAATATAGTAGGAACTCAATCTCGCGGAAGGTGGAGAGGTGGTCACATATCTACGCTTGAATTGAAAACCGAGCTCCCCGTCGAATCCCCAAGCGAGGTCGACGATACGATCAGAATCGAGATGAGGCTCCCCAGGGTTGGGGACATAGTGCAGAATTTCCCATGGGGGTAAACGGCCATCCTTTCCTTGCCCGATGTTGTATTCGAAGGGCACACTCTTCTCGAGTTTGTCATCGTCGTATATTTTAACCACCCCTGTTATGTGCATATTCTGGTATTCATTCCAGAACGTAAGGCATCGTCTAAGGAGTGCTTCATCTCCAAAGCAAGTGGAGCTGACTGAAAAGAGGAAAAAAGTAAGTGCTATTCCCCAAAGGGGAGGGAGTTTCTTTTTCATTACGTTTCCTGGGAATTAACCAGGCAAGCGAACTTGGCTGGAAGTAGGGAGAAGACACTTCGAAAGTATGAAACAAAATCCCCCATTCGCAGGTTGGGCGAATGGGGGGGACGCACACTAAGAATCAATAGAAGCAATGTATGTAATTTAAACAGTCGCCTGATTGATTAAGGTCTACCCAAGTTCCATTTCCTACTGAAAGTTGGCACTCCATCAATATGGGTCTGTTTGTTGCGCGGTCGCGTAACACTGCCCTCCCACAGAAAACAGAGTTAAAAGTAAAAACGTTTTCATCGCAAATACCCTTTTCGTAAAACCATTCAACCTTCTTCAAACCAACACCGGTTTGAAAGTTCTCGTTTGCAATCCCTTCATTCACCCGGGTTCCTTAAGAAGTCGGGTGCTTAACAGATCGATTGGGAGTTCAAGCTTCCGCCCCGAGCTAAGCTCGATCTCAATCACGACGCGTAGTCGAAGGGGGAATTCTGTCGACGAGCTCCCTGTTTCCGCCAAGCGATGGTGGTAGGTCAAAAGAAGCCCTGGCTCGGAAACTCCATCCGCTCCAACAAAGGTGACGATCGACGGTTGGATACAGTCGCATGTGGAGCGGGTTGCAACCACGTTCTTCCCGTTCTCGATCTCCCACCGCGAAAGGGGAACGCAAAGGTATCCCTCCTGGTCGACGAGCATGACGCCGATATCCCAAGAGGAGCTTTTCTGGGCGTGACCCGCCTTGCCCTCCACGCTCTTCGGAGAAGATCTCATCTCATCCGTCGCTGCCTGAGAGGGGCGCCAAGGCTCGCAACCGGTCATGAATGCAACCAAAGCAAACGAAGCGAGCCAGCAATAAACTGACCAAAAGCTCGTGGGGCGTTGATAGTTCATGGGAGGCTCTCGGGCTGGTAGTGCGAGATGAACATACACTGAGCGTCTATTTAGAGAGGATTCTCGCCATTGTGTCAAGGAAATTTTCTGAATTACCGAAGCCGAAACAACGTGAACGAATCCCCCTTAGGAGCAAGGTAAGGTGAATTCGCTCCATCGCGTCTCATACGTAAGTTTTTGAGGGCTCGCCCCTAAGGAACTGTCCTGAAATAACTTCCCGATCCGAACATGCCTAGAGATCGCAGCGCA
>CAYMXM010000074.1:0-13610 GCA_964394065.1 uncultured Pirellula sp.
AGCTACGTGCACTCGCGACGCTGTCCCTCGCTTACGCCACGGGTTGTGATGGGGGGACGCTTCGCGTCCACCCCTTTCTACCTTGGTGACTTCTTAGCTTTGGCCCGGCGTTCTTTGCCGATTTTATACGCTTCGTATAGCCAAAAAGGAGCGACCGACATCGGAAAGAGGACCCCCAGGGCCATTCCCAATGCAGAAGCTCTTTCCTTCATTGCTTGCTGGGTTCCGCCCATGTTGTATGCGATGGTGATTGCGACCAGAGAAACAACCACAAAACATGGAAAGGCGATCGCAGTTGCGATGAGAGAGATTTTGAAGCGTTTCATGGTTGCGTGAGTCTCGTAAAGAATTCAAATTGAGCCAGTACTTTTCTGCCCCCATCCCAGCAAATCATAACCTATCATTCAGGTGCAAACGGCTCTATCCCTCAAGCGTGCACGAAAAAATGGCCAGCTTTTTACTGCTCATAGGCACAGTCTCATGCCTCTGTATTTACGCACACATTCGAGCTTGGTACTTGAACCACTATCTCCCGGCTTCGCAAAGCCAAGAGGATGACGACGATACGGAAACGAGATGGGACGAGGATGATTACCTCATTGAGTATCTAGCCCAAGACCCCAATATGGATGGATTGATGGACGGGCAATTGTAGTTAAAACATTCAACGCAGGGATGCAGAGGAGTTGGACTACAAAAAAATTTAAATCTCCGCGACTCTGCGCCTCCGTGTCTCTGCGTTGAATTTAACTAACCGTTGAAAGCGTAGAAACAACCCGGGGGGCTCTGAACGGGGAAGGGGCTCACCGCGTGGTTAAGAGCTCTGGATGGGGGCGTTGTTTAACGGAATGAACCACGAATCTTGCGAATCTGGATTCAGGGGTGAGGCTTGGTAAGGTGGTCAATCGCAGGTACGATCCTATTATCAATTCCCGTTTACGTTACCGATTGCAGATCTCTTTATGGCCTCCTATTTGAGTTGGTTTCATTGGCTGATCCCCGTTCTTCTAACGCTCGTGGCTTTCAGTTTATGGGTGTTGACCTTGGCGGGGCTGCCGGGGAACTGGGGGTTGGTAGTCCTTGCAGCCAGCGTCGCTTTGTTGGCTTCGGATTCCCAAAGCTACCATATCCATTGGGAAACGTTGGCGGGTATTACGCTCCTCGCGATCGCTGGAGAAGTGGTCGAGTTCTTTGCTGGGGCAGTCGGAGTGAGTCGGCTCGGGGGCTCGAAGAAGGGAGGTTTCCTCTCGTTGGTCGGATCGGTCGTCGGGGCGATCGCTGGCTTGTTTATTGGCGTCCCGATTCCGGTGATCGGAAGCTTGATCGCAGCCCTCCTCTTCGGAAGCGTCGGTGCCTTCCTCGGAGCGGTCGCGGGTGAACGCTTGGATGGCAAGGAATGGGACTTGGCCATCCAAATCGGCTGGGGGGCTCTTTGGGGCAAGTTATTGGGGACTCTACTAAAAACGATATGCGGAACCGTTGCCTTGGCGGTCTTGTTAGGGGCACTTTGGATGAAGTAAAAGCTAGGTCTGGGCTGTCAAAAAGTTGGTATTGTGGGGATTTAGGTTTGCGCAAGTTTCGTTCTCTGATTCGCTTCTTGTCCGACTGGGGCTCGTCCCCGTCGGACACCGCTTTGGCGCCCTAATACGCACCGCGCCTTTTAGAGTTCCGCTCTCCCTTATACCTTACAGCTTATACCTTACAGCTTACGTTCCGTGGTTTCCCCCAACTATCGTTGGGATAATCCGTTGCTGTCATTTTCGAATACGCTGTCCACGCCACTTTGAGCTAAGCGGACGATCATGATAACCGGTTCGTATTTGTAATCGGCGGTACAACTATGCAACACTTCTGCTCCAACTCCTCGTCGGTCTGAGGTTGGGCCGATTACCAAGCTATCCCCCCGTTGCATTTTCATCGGAATCGTAAGGCTCCCTAAGCTCAGCCGTTCCCGTTCGGAAACAGGTCGGAGTGCTACATCGCTGACAATAAATCTTTTTTGAACCTCTCCGTGCTCGATCTCAGGGGTTAAAGATACCATCGCAGTTTGATCCCTCCCCGGAACGGCACTCATTGAGTAGTAAATCCGAGGTCTGTCTAGCGCACGTCCTTTGAGGCCCTGATCATGATAGAAGAGAGTAATCTTCTCCGAAGTCAGATCGCGCAGAGGGATTTCCTTTTTACTTCCAGCGCGACACCGCCAATGCCTTGCAACATTCTGAACGTCGGCCGTCACGCCCGTATTTTCAAGGGAATCCGCTTCGGCTCGCAGGCCGGTTTCTTGCATCCATTTCTCTAAGACGCTGGGGAGACTCCCCGAGATCTTGCCGACTCGAACTCCATTTCGGTCTAGATCGATTCGAAGCTCCGGTGCAAGTATTTGTTGATCGGTACTGTTCCAGAACTCTTCGAGACGGATCTGCTGGTCGGCGTTCAGTCGAAGGACGATCGTCTCGATCGCAACCGATTCGTCCGAAAGGGGAGGAGATTTGAGTCCCTTCTCAATCGGGCGAGGTTGCTCCCCAGAGGGAAGCCATGTTGCACAGCCTAGAAGTCCATTGAAGAGGACTAGGAGCAGACTCCATAAGAGTCCGTTCGAACGTAGCCAAGATGGAGCGGAGCTGACCTGATGCATCTGAGCGAATTTTGATTGTTTGGGGAGTATAGCCGACGCGTTAGCAAGGTCCATCGTTCACTCGCGACGCTGTCCCTCGCTTACGCCACGGGTTGTGTGATGAGGAGGAAGCTTCGCGTCCGTCCCCTTACCACCGATTTTACCCCTCCCCCCCAGCCCCTCTCCCCGAAGCGGGGCGAGGGGAGCAGAGCTTGTGTGGGCATCTCTATCGAGTCCGAAGTCCATTCTCCGCGGGGCGGTTCGCCGAATTCGGAGCGCTACCAGGAGCATATCCGGGTGGTGTTGCGTTGGGAGCACCTTGGTAGCCACCTCCCTGTGGAATCCCCTGGGGAGGAGCTTGCGGTTGCATCAGCGCTTCCATGTTGGGATTTTCCATCCCGGGTGGAACGTACTCGTGGGTCTCTTCTCGCCAGCTCGAATCTACCTTCAACGGGATGAACTGCTGGTTGAAGAGGCCTTCACTGATTTTGGTGAGGAGCGAGGCATCTCGGGCACGGGAAGTAAACTCGTAGTGCTCTCGGCTGTCGACCCAAGCCTCTCCAGGTGCATCATTATGTTCTGGACCGTACTTGACTAGCGCGATAGGAAGGAACTCTTTCGCGTCTAGGTAGACCTCTACGTGATCGTAGTTGACTGCATCTTGTTGCAATTTGGGGTAGGCCTGAATGCAACGAATGTCTTGGTTCTGAGTCCCGTCTGGTTTTAAAGGGGACGGGAGTGGGCGGAGCCAGTAGCGCTCTTTCATCTTTTTGGCTTCCACTCCGAGCAAGAAGGGCATCGGAGATTCGAGAATTCCGAGCCCTTGCATCTCTTTAGGGATGGTGAAGTGTGTCACAACCTTTTCTTTGTGATTGTAGTTGTGAACGGTGGTACCGTCGCAGATCCAATGGTCGAGCGCGATATTCTCCGATGCCTTCATCTCCGGCGTGTTGTCTTTATTGAGCTGGCCTGTCAAAGCCACTTTCTGGGTGATTTGATACATCCCTTTGTCGGGAACCATGTAGCGGATAACGCCCGCGCTAATCGTCGCTGGTAGCTGGCGAATATCCTTGCCACTTTGTTGGGCCATCTGCTGGACGAAGTTTGCGTTCGAGTTGTATTCGTAGCATCGGAACTCGCAAGAGAGACGTTTGATCCCTTTGGTACTTTGCTCCCAATGCACGAGTAGCCTGTCCAAATAGTCGATTTCTTGCGGGCTCAACGGATTGGCCGCGTACGGATCCTTGGTGACCACCTCAGCCGGAGCAGATGCGGGGACAGAGGGTTGGAGGGCCGGGTTGGCTTGAAGGTTGAGGGTATTCCTGGAGACAGGGGTGGCACCTTGGGGGCTCTGAGTTTGCTGAGGCTGCGCAGCTCCATTGGGAGCAGGGGAGCCACCCGAGAAGTTGTATCCTTGCTGACCTTGAACGGTCGCAACGCTCCAAGAAAGTGTGCTCGCAACGGCACAACAACCAATCCAACGATTCCAAGTTTTCATTTGTGTCGGTTCCATGACGGGCAAAATCTATCCGTAGGTGGGGACAATAGCAGTTCCCTCGCAGTCCACCTAGAGCGATTTGGGGAGTTGTAGCGATTAATCGCGACAAGAAGGGGAGAAATTCTGGGGGAGATGTTCGGGTGTGAAGGTTTGGAATGCTAGCTTTGCTGGCCAAGTTTCGTACTCGTGGCCTGGGCGTGGCCTGACGCATCGGTGGTAAGGGGGTGGACGCGAAGCGTCCACCCATCACACCCCGAAGCGTTAGCGAGGGATAGCGTCGCAAGTGCACGTTGCGTCTTGTCGGGAATGTCTCAGGCGTCGGGTGGCACGTCCCTGAGGCACGAAGGGTGTGCTGTGGGACCTTGGGTTGGATACCTGGTTGCCAGCGCTATCCCTCGCTTACGCCACGGGTTGTGATGGGGGGGACGCTTCGCGTCCCCCCTAATCACCGTTGCGTCAGGCCAGAGCGAAGGTGATTGCAATAGAAACGAGGATTGACTCGCTTTCTCGACCTCAGATGGAAGCAGCGACCACTTCACACACCCTACGACTACGTACTTCACACATCCTACAACTGCGCACTTCATACAACCTACGACTACTTTTCAAGACAACCAACATGTCCACAACCGACCTCTCCTTGTCCGGCGTTTCTCCTTCGATTGGTGCGGAGCTTAAGTTTCCACACCGCAAACCTTCGCCGGTTCGCAAAACGCTCGGAGTTTTGCATTTGATCAACGGGGAGCATTTCTCGGGTGCGGAGCGGGTACAGCAGTTGCTTGGGAATCAGCTTCCGGAGTTCGGAGTCGATCCTCATTTCGTCTGTCTGAAGCCGAATAAATTTCCGGAGATGTCGGGGCTTCCAGAGACGCATGTTCATCCTTTGCCGATGTGTTCCAGGCGGGATTTTTCTGTCGTGGGAGATATCGCCGAGTTGGCGAAAGAGGTCAAAGCGGAGTTGTTGCATGCCCATACGCCACGAACGGCGATGATCGCAAAGCTTGTTTCCCGCAAGACGGGGCTTCCGTGGGTCTTTCATGTCCATTCGCCGACCGCCCGGGATTCGACCCGATGGGGTATCAATCGCATCAACGATTTCATCGAACGATGGTCCCTCCGAAGTTGCGACCACATCATCACGGTATCCAAATCGCTTCGTCGCGAGATGCTATCGCGTGGCGTATCGCGCAGCCGCTTGACTTGCGTACCCAACGGAGTCGCGATTCAGGCACCGATTGATCCCGCGCTGCGGGCAGACGTGAATCACTGGCGTCTTGGGATGGTGGCCTTGATTCGCCCGCGCAAGGGGATCGAGGTTCTATTAAAAGGTATGGAGATCGTTCAACGGCAAACCGACCGAGTCACCCTCGACGTTGTGGGGCCGTTTGAGAACGAGGATTATAAGAAAGAGGTGATGGGGCTCGTATCCGCATTGGAGTTGGATTCGACGGTTCGGTTTCTTGGATTTCGCTCGGACATTCCTGACGTCATGCGTCAATTGGATGGCATGGTCTTACCTAGTTTGTTCGGGGAGGGGATGCCGATGGTCGTCCTCGAAGCGATGGCAGTGGGTGTTCCGGTGATCGCAACACGAGTTGAGGGGACTCCGGAAGTGCTTCGAGATGGGAGGGAAGGCTATCTCGCGGAGCCGAGAGATCCGGAATCTCTAGCGAAATCGATCCTTCGATTCATTGAGGATCGATCCCGTTGGATGGAGTTCTCCCGGAACGCGTCAACGCGTCAACAATCCAAATTCTCCGACGTGCAGATGGCGCGACGCACGGCGGGGGTGTATCGAAAGGTTGTCGGGTTGTGATGGGAGCCTACTCGGCTCCGACGTCTAGTTTTTTCCATTGTTTGGACTGGAGCTTTTTCAATGCGTCTTCCGAGAGGCCACCATTGCCTTTGAGGATGAGGGTTTCCAGCGTTGGGATCGCTAGGATCTTATCGATGGATGCGTCGGTGATGCTGGTGGAGCGAAGGGAGAGTTCCTTCAGGTTCGGTAGGGTCGCAATCGCCTCGATGGCAGCATCCGAAAGATTGGGTACCGCCCAGACATCGAGCAACTCAAGAGATTTCAGATGGGCGAGTTGTTTGAGCCCACCATCACCAACACTCAATTCGTGCAGGTAAAGACGGCGCAGTTTCGGTAGGTCCTGGAACACCTCCATCGCGTCATCTTCGACTGCCGGTAAATCGCGCAGTGTTAGTCGCTGAAGTCCGAGACCTTTGAGAGCGAGGACTCCGGAGCTGCCAAACCCTGGACATCGAAAGATCTCCAATTGGGAGAGCTTCTTCAAGTTCGCCAAATGGGTTCCTGAGATGTCGGAGATCGCAAAATCCTGGATGAGCAGGTTCTCGATCGTTTCGCTTCGCGCAAACTGCTCCATCCCTTGATCGGTCACCGCAGTGCTTCGGTGCTTTACGGCCTTCAGCTTGGGGAGAGTTCCGAGAATCTCCATCGTCATATTCCCTGCCTCCATGTTGCCACGAAGGTCGAGAACCTTCAGTTCAGGCAATCGATTTAAACGGCGGGTGCTGATCTCGTTCAATCGTGTTTGGATCAGGAGGAGCTGTTCCAGCTTCTTCAATTCCGAGATGTGTCGCATAACTCCGCTCGACATGTTCGCATTCGAAGAAAGGTCGAGGAAGGTGAGGTCTGGAAATGCCTTTACGATCGCTTCAACAGCCGCATCATCGATCACGGTGTTGGTAATCGAGAGAGAGGTCAGGTTCTTCAACCCGAGAATCTTGTTGACGGAATTGTTGTTGAGGCTGCGGCAGTTCAATATCTGCAGCTTGGTCAAGTCGGTTAACTTGGCGAATAGTTCGAGATCGTCGTCGGTCAGATTGGATCCTTCGGTGATCGCGATCTCAGTTACCTTCCCATCGGTGATCGTGAGTTTGGCAACCGCCCCGAGAGCTTCGATTCTCCTCTTGACGGCATCGATGTCACTTTGAGAGACAGGGGTTTCCGCAGCGGCGACGGAGGAGACGAAAAGCCCTTGAGGAGCGGTCCATGCGCAACAACCGACGAGTGCGCTCGATAGAAGGGCGTAACGGAGAGAGTTTTTCACAGATGCCTCTGCGGTTGAATGGAAATCTATGGAAGTGTAATGATGGGGAATTGAACCGTGGCTCGACGCGTAAGCGAAGAGTAGCAATCACAACCCGTGGCGTTAGCGAGGGATAGCACTGGCAACCAAGCCTCCAATGCTAGGACTCACAGCACGCCCTTCGTGCCTCAGGGACGTGCCACCCGACTGCTACGATGCGCCGCTGCGCGGCGGACGAAAAAGTAGAGAGGCAAGCGAGGTATATGTTGCTTACACTTCTACCCCTCACCCCCAGCCCCTCTCCCCTAAAAGGGGCGAGGGGAGCGAATAGCTAAAAACGCCGGGAGGAAGCCCCTCCCCGATCTCCCCCCTCTCCCCGAAGCGGGGTGAGGAGCGGAGTTAGTCGTAGGGTTGTCCCTTAGTCGAGGCGATAACCTTCTCGGTAGACTGGTTTGACGAGGTCGGCGACACCGGGGGTCTTGAGGGAAGCTAGGTTCGTGACCTTCAGATTCTTCGCATCCCATTCCACCTTCTCGCCCCACTCGCCGATATCTCCTTCGGCGCTACCTTTGGAGGCAGCCCATACGGCGAGATTGCCAAGAAGGATCGTTTCGGTGAGAGGACCGGCGCGATCGATAAAGTTCGAGTGGCAGATCTTCGGATTGTTCGCCTGCTTCGCTCGGAAGAGTTCGTACATGTTCGCTTGGTCGTAGTTCTCGGTGGTGACCGGCTTTCCATCGGCGCTCACCGCCTTCTCGAACTCGACTTCAACCTTGTCTACCCCCTTGAGTTGGTATCGACCGCAGTAGTCGTCGGAGCTGTAGAAAGCACCTTTCTCGCCGATGACGAGAACACCGCTGTCGGAAACCTTGTCGATGCCCAACTTGCTGAAGATTTCCGCAGGTGGTTTGTTTCCTTTCCGATCGTACCACCAGAATGGAATGGCAGGTCGCTCGGAGGTCTCTGGGAATTCGAACTTGATCACCGAGCTTGCTGGGAAGCTATCGAAGTCGTGCCCGGACGATTTTGCTTGCACCGAGATCGGATCACGAAGTCCGCAGGCTGCAAATGGAACGGTCAATTGGTGGCAAGCCATATCGCCAAGCGCGCCGGTTCCGAAATCCCACCAGCCACGGAATTGGAAGCTGTGGTATAGACCTGGCCAATACTCGCGGTCGCGTGCAGGTCCGATCCAGCTCTTCCAATCGAGCTTGGACAATGCGTCGGCGACTTCCTTTTTCTTGGTCGCGATGATATCGGCTGCTTCTTCTGGATCCGCCGCTTTGGCTTCGGCTGCGAACTTTTCCATGTTCATGCGTCGACCTGGGCCTTGCGCCCACACCGGTCGATTGGACCAAGCATAGACTTCTTTGAGAGCGCCTAGCACTCCCGATTTCAATTGCGCGATCGCTTCGCGAGACGAATCGAGTGCAGTTCCTTGGTTCCCCATCTGGGTGCAGACGCCGGTTTCTTTGGCGACTTGGGTGAGGAGCCGAGCTTCGTAGATGGTCCGAGTCAACGGCTTTTGCGTGTAGCAGCTAATGCCCAAACGCATGGCTTCGAGGGTGATGCAGGCGTGGGTATGGTCCGCCGTGCTGATCGTCACGATGTCGATATTCTTGCCGTGCTTGGCGAAGAGCTCTCGGTAATCGGTAAACTTTTCTGCGGAGGTGAACCCTTCCGACTTGGATTTTCCGTCGAGCCGGGTGCGGTCGATGTCGCAAATCGCAACGACGTTTCCGTACAACGCAGCGTTGTTGGAATCGCTATTCCCTTTGCCCCCGATACCGATACAGGCAACGTTGAGTTTTTCATTTGGGGAGTTGCTGAGGGCGCGTTGGGAGCCGGCTGCAACGAAGTAGCCTGCGCTGACGGCAGAAGTTGCCTTGATAAAGCCCCGGCGAGATGTCTTGGTCATGGATGGTTTCCGTTGAGATAAAAGAAAACGTACGTTGGGGGAGGGAGGTTCAAAACGGGGGCTAGGTGCTCCCGATTCAAACTGCTACGCGTGATTCTGGGATCCTATAGTAACTCCGATAAAGTTGGGTCGCAATAACAGGCTGGAGGCTTGAGGAAGAGGGGGGAACCACGGAAGGGACGGAAAACACGGAAAGTGAGGCTCAAGGGATAAGGCTTAAGGACTCACTCTCTCACTTCGTTGGCTTCGACGGCCCATTTGTCGAGGAGGGATTGGAGGTTTTGGCGAAGTTTGGTCATGATCGGGTCGTCTTCGCCACGTGGGGGGCGATCGGTGGGGACTTCGATCGCCTCTCCGATTTCAATGATCGCCTCCAGTGGGCCGTGAATGTTGGCCTTATCGGTTAAGTCCTCTTCCAATCGTTCGACCGTTTCCAAAATGCGCGTGTCGGTCGTGGGGGAGGTCAAATAGTCGACCGGGTAGGATGCGACCTGTTGTGACAGGTAGATTTGCCTCAATTGCCCCCAACGCCGTTGCCGTTCCGATTCGCTCAATTCGCCGGTCGTGAGATCGGGGACGATCTTCGCACGAAGGGTCTTGATGCGAGGGATCAGAGTTCCATCAACATCTTCTTTTCCGATCCACTCTCGCTCTAGCGGGGCGAGGAGATGGTTGATCAGTCGTTGCTGTCGCTCCTCAAAAGTTCCTTGTTGGGCGTTTCCGAGGTACTCAATTTCTTTCAAGCTAAGCATCGCCTGCATGATGCGATAGATTCGCTGGAGCAAGGTGGTTTCAGCGAGCCTTTCCCAAGTGAGTCGCTTTTCGAGTGCATCGAGCGTGGGGTCGACGGCCTGTTCCAAATCGCCATGAAACAAGTACTTGATCGCGACGGGATGGATAACGACCTTTCCTCCCCTCTCCCCTTTGGCGCGTCGCTTCGCAGCAGCCCTGGCCATGAAAGCGACGCCGTCTAGCATCGGCTGCAACACATCGTTGGTTCTGAATACGGTCCCTTCGGGGAAGACGATAAGAGGGCGTTCGCCACTGGAAAGGATATCCACCGCCAAATCGAGAGACTGTCGATCGAGCCCTTCACGATAGACGCTGAACGCTCCCATCGTTGAAATCGCCCAGCGTTGAAAGGAGCTTTGATGGAACAAGTGCCAGCTTGCCATCGCATAGAAAAGAGTTTGGGCTTCCTCCGAGACATAACTCATGACGACCGGATCGGCGTATCGACAATGGTTCGGGGCAAGGAGAATTCCGTGCCCCAGTCGCTTCGACTCCTTTAAGTGATCGATCCCGTGGAGCTGGCAAGAGACAACCCCCTCCTTTTTTCGAAGATGCCGCCGGATCAGCCCTGTTTTCATAATGGCCCACGGAATCCAATTGCCACGGTGGGGAGGGATGAAGGTGTAGGGCTTTTCGACGATGATATCTTGCATAGGGGCATTATAGATGGGCGAAGTGGTTGACGGGAGTTAGAGCAGAAATGTTTACAAGGCCCAACGCAGAAGCGAGACCCGAAAATCACACCCGTGGCGTAAGCGAGGGACAGCGTCGCGAGTGAACGTAGCCCATGTCGGGAATATCAGGCGCCGGGTGGCACATCCCTGAGGCACGAAGGGCGTGCGGTGAGGCCTGGGATGGGATGCCTGGTTGCCAGCGCTATCCCTCGCTTACGCCACGGGTTGTGATGGCGAGACGCCCGGGCTACGGTGAGGAGTTTTCACAAAAAAAGCTCTGCGGAGTTCGCAGAGCTTTGTTGCATGGTCGTTGAAGGAAATGTTTTTACATTCCTACAATGAATCGATTCGGTTTACTTCTTAGGTTCTGGCTTGGCGAACTTTGCTTTGGAGAAGGGATCTTCGCCGAAGAGCTTAGCGAGCTTGTCTTCGTCTGACATCTTTTCCGCAGCTCCCTTGCAGTTAGGGCAGCAGAACGAAACGGTTGCTCCCTTGAACTCCACTTTGTGCTCTGCCTTGAGCTTGCCGCCAGACATGGGGCAAGCACCTTGTTCAACTTGCTTGGTTGCAACAAGTTGGTGGTTAGCTTTGGCTGCGTTTGCCTTCTTGTCTCCATCAAAGCCCTTCTTGCAGTTATCACAGCAGAAGTAGACTTTTCCATCCTTCCAATCGCTGGACTTGTCAGCCTTGGCAGGTCCTTTACCATTCATCATGCATTTGATGTCGGTCAAATCGATTTTCTCGACTGCGTAGGTAACCCCTGCGAAGGCGATCACGCAGGCAAACAATCCAATCAGCGCATTCTTCATTTTCAATCTCCGGTAAATCGAGGTACTCGGTTCAGGTTTCACTCCAAACGGGAAAAGAGCTAATTTTACGCGGCGGGAAGTTGCGGTGTCAACTAGAGTGCAGGAATCGGTTCTTTTCCCTGAAAGGGATGCTTCTCCCGCCTTCCATCTTGCATCCACCGTTAACTCGCCCCCCACACACTTCCAGACCCTTCTCACCCCGGCTAGGAAAACTACATTGGATATCGGACAACTTCGCTACTTCTTAAAGGTTGCAGAACTAGAGAGCTTCACGCGAGCGAGCGAAGAACTCAGTGTGTCCCAACCAGCGTTGAGCCGATCGATTGCCAAGATTGAAGAGACTCTAGGCCAACCGGTGTTCGAGCGACAAGCGAGAAAAGTCGTCCTGACCGAAGCTGGCGAGGTTCTCCATCAACGGGCGCAAAGAATTGTTCAACTCCTCGATGAAATTCCTCGCGAAATTCGAGACGACGGGCAAACGGGAGCGATTCGGATCGGAGCCATTCCCACGATTGCCCCCTACTGGCTCCCAGGATTTCTACGATCCGCCCGAGGACTATTTCCCAAGGCGACTTGGAGCGTTCGCGAAGATGTTACGGATCGACTCTTGCAAGCCTGCAACCAAGGTGAAGTCGACTTGGTCATCGCCGCTCTTCCTGTCGAGATGGGATACCTCGATTCCAAAGTCCTTTTCGAAGAGGAACTATTGGTCGCGTTGCCGGGGGGGCATGAACTGGCCCAGCGGAGTAAGATCGCTCCCGAGGAACTTGAGAATCAACCACTTGTGATGCTTGGCGACGGGCACTGCTTATCCGATCAAATCGACAGCTATTGTCGGCGCAGGTCGATTCAACATGTGACCGTCGATCGAACGGCGCAACTCGCTACCGTCGTCGGGCTGGTCGCAAGTGGTCAAGGTTTATCATTCATTCCCAAAATGGCATGCGCTTCGGATCTTGGGGTTACTTACCGATCGATGGAGGACCCTGTCCCCCAACGAAAAATCGGGGTCGTCTGGAACTCCTATCGCTTCGAAAGCAAACTGCAGCGCGCGGTTAGAATGCATCTGGAGAAGTTTTCGAAAGAGGCTTAATCGTGACTCAAAAATCACAACCCGTGGCGTAAGCGAGGGACAGCGTCGCGAGTGAACGCGGCCCCTCGCATAGAAATCTCGAGCGCCGTGTGGCACGTCCCTGAGGCACGAAGGGCGTGCTGAGAGACCTTGCATTAGATGCCTAGTTGCCAGTGCTGTCCCTCGCTTACGCCACGGGTTGTGATTGGGGGGACGCTTCGGGGCCTCCAACTTAACTCCGACTCGTAAGGCCACTCCCCGCCCCCTCCTTCACCCTTCAAACTTCAAACTTCTCCATGTATTGGAACAATCAGTCATTCATCTTGCACGAAGAAAACCTCGCATGGGACGAGGCGTGCGTGGAGCTGGCGGATAAGGTGGGACTCGCATCGAATGAGAGCTTTGAAATCCTTCGTCTATGGAGTTTCTCCTCCCCGACGGTAGTACTCGGACGAGCGAGTCGAGTTGAAGAAGAGGTCTTCGTCGATCGGTGCCAGCGCGATCGGGTTGGAATCTTCCGACGGGCCAGCGGCGGGTCGACCATCGTCGCCGGTCCTGGTTGTTTGATGTACTCCATATTGATCTCCTATCTTCAACGTCCAAGTTGGAGATCGATCGATGTCGCCCATCGGGAGGTGATGTCTCGAATTGCGGAAGGGGTTGAGAAGACACTCGCATGGGTGAACCAGATCAACAAAGTGAAGCTTCAAGGGACCTGCGATTTGACGTTGGGGGACTACAAATTTTCTGGGAATGCAGTTCGGTGCAAACGCCAAGGGATGCTGTATCACGGAACGATCCTTCTCGATATGCCTGGCGAATGGGTCGAGACGTATTTGAAAGAACCACCTCGACAACCGGAGTATCGGGAGAAGCGGACTCATGCACAGTTTGTTCGCAACTTGCTATCTGGATCTTCGGTCGATCGAGAGTTGTTTGAGGCGGAGCTTATCGAAAGGTTGAAAAAGGTTTGGAAAGCCGACGAGGATTGGGCGAGCTTTTCATATCGGGAAGAGTTAGCTGGCGAAACGGCGCATCTGTTGGAGAAGCGGTATTTGAATCGAGGTTGGCATTTCGATCGGTGATGGTCGTGGAGGGGAACCACGGAAAGCGAGGCCCGAAAATCACAACCCGTGGCGTAAGCGAGGGACAGCGCTGGCAATCACGCATCCATCCA
>CAYMXM010000075.1:0-13536 GCA_964394065.1 uncultured Pirellula sp.
TCTCAAGACTCAGAAGGTGATGGAAGCTTTGATGGAGGATACTCTAGGAAAGCCGTTTTGAACTCGCGACGCTATCCCTCGCTAACGCCACGGGTTGTGATGGGGGGACGCTTCGCGTCCAGCCCCTTAACACCGAGCATCAGCCACCCAGTGTCTCTCTCCGTAGGTCAAGCTGATAGAACTGGAGCAGAAGTGCGAAGACGTTGGGATGGTACTGATGCAACTCATCGGGGATTTGGAAAAAGTACTCGCTGGCGACGGCGAAGAACTCGCTTTCCTGGGTGAGGCCGTAGTCGTTGATTAGGACTCGATACCCTTGTTCCACCATCCCTCTAGCCCCGTCAAACTCTCGCTTCATCTCTTTGCGCCATCTATCCTCATCGATGCTGCTCGGCAGAGGAGGAAGGCCATCGGCGAAGGGGCTGTTGATCATGTCGAGTTGATGGGCGAATTCGTGGATGACGAGGTGATTCCCATCGTTCGGGTGTTGGCACGCTTCATAGGTGTCGTCCCAATTGACGATCACAGGACCTCGGTAAATCGTTTGCCCGGCGCGAGGGAACTCACCCATGATGGCGGGGAGATTCCCATTGAGAAAGCTCGATCGCCCATCCTCTTTCGCAACGTAGGGGGCTGGATAGACGAGGATGGTTTGAGTCCGATCAAAGTACCAGTCATCGTAAGCGAGGACCATCAACCCTGCTGCAGCGGAGATGCTCCATCGGATTTCGTCGGTCAGCTCCAGCCCGTTGCACCCCTCCCAGTTCTTTTCCTCCATGAAGACGCGGCACCAACGGATCAGCTTTTCCCGCCGCGCCGGGGATAGCATCCGTCCTTGCCAGAGCGAGGAGCCCAGCGTCGCATGGTCTTGAGGTTTTATCGGCAGAGAGGAGGTCTGCTTGCGGTTACCAAAGATCTTTCGAAAAACCATAGAGCTAGATGGAAACAGGGTTCGTGGCGACCGAGTCACGACTCCGGGATTGCGAACCGTTCAGCTCTCCCAGTCGGTTTTTTTGCAACGCGAGAGGGACTCGCCTCGCCACGAGTGTGATGAAAATCCCCTCCTGTACCTTCAGACCGTCTTGGTTGACCAACTGCCGGTACCAATGAACTTCTCCGCGACGGCGTCCCTGGGGGCGCAAGTCGATGACCTCGGTGACCACATGTACGCGATCCCCTGCATAAACGGGACGCGAAAAATCCCACGAACGGATACTGACAAAAGCGTTCGTCCGAACCGAAGGGGCGTTGGAGCTAAGCCCCGCGAGAAACGAGATGCCGAGCAGGCCATGTGCAATGGGCTTGCCGAAAGGACCGTTCGCTGCGTAAACGGGATCGGTGTGCAATGGATCTCGATCTCCGGTCAAATCAGCGAACTGTTGTATGTCCGCCTCTTGAACCACTCGTTCCATGCTCACCCAACGATCGCCGAGTTGCAAATCTTCAAATCCAAGGGGTAATGTCTTATCCATGAATAAACCTTCCAGGACGTGTCCCACCTTCCATCATGATGGTTGGAATTGTCAAGATACCGACCATTTTTCGCAACCCCGGTATCTTTAGATCCATTTTAAAATCAACCGCGAGGTCGATACTAAGCAAAAATCCTACCACTCTCCCCCAGACGGTGCAGGTTCTCTAATCCCGCCAATCACACACCCCGTTTGGTAAAGCTTAACGATTTTAACACCTGAATTGTATCGGAAAAAGGAGAGCCCTAGCGCAACCTATTCCTATAAAGTTGTCAGGCCAGCCCTTTTGTTGGCGCCGGCAAAGGGCTGGGTTAAGATGCTAAAGGCGAACGCACAGCGCAATTCTTCGTCCCAGCTCCCGAAATCTGAGGGCCATGCCTATGCAAATCAAGACGCGTTGCCCCAAATGCCAAAAATCGCTTCGATGCCCCGAAGAGCACTTCAACTCTCTTGCGCGATGCCCCTCTTGCAAACATAAGTTCAGGGTGACTCTTTCCACTCTAAGGGAAGATGATTTGTCCGGTGACTCAGGGGGTAGGGACGTGATGCAGACGATCGACCGATCTGGCCCGCCCACCAGCTCGAGCGGTTCCGAAGAGTTGACGAAACCCAAAGGTGGTTCCCCCAACCGCGAAAAACAGGACCGCGAAAAACAGGACAGTAAAAAGCAGAGTGGTGAGAGCGAGCCCTCCGTCGGCAAAATCGCCCACTATGATCTTAAGGAGAAGCTCGGCGAAGGAGGGTTCGGGATTGTTTACCGGGCCTGGGATACGAAGCTCTCGCGCTGGGTAGCGCTGAAGGTTCCCCGTTTCCTGATGCTTGAGCAGAAGAAACTGCGACGGTTCCGCCAAGAAGCCCAGTCAGCTGCCCGACTTCAGCATCCCAACATCGTAGCGATCTTCGAAGAGGGGCAAGAGGGAGACCGCCCCTATATCGTCTCAGAGTACGTGGATGGGGAGCCGCTATCGACTCGGATCAAGAAAGATCGCCCCAATTTTCAATTGGCGGCCAAATGGGTCCGGGAATTGGCAAACGCACTAGCGTATGCCCACGAGAGAGGAGTTATCCATCGGGATATCAAACCTGACAATATCATGCTCGGCAAGCAAGGTCGCCCCCAGATCATGGACTTCGGATTGGCGAAGCAGATCGATGCAGATGCCTCCCTAAGCATCGATGGGAGCGTGTTGGGAACACCCGCCTACATGTCCCCAGAGCAAGCTCGCGGAGAGATCAATCTCGTCGATGAACGGAGTGATCAATACTGCTTGGGGGTGGTGCTGTACGAATTAATGACCGGTTGCAAGCCGTTCGAAGGGCCGACACATTCGGTTTTGGTTAAAGTCGCCGACAAGCATCTCGAGCCACCTGCGCCTAGGAAAATGAATCCTCAGATTCCTCGAGACTTGGAGGCGATTTGCCTGACGGCGATCTCCAAGGATCCGAAACTCCGCTACGACAATATGTCGGCGCTCGCCATGGATCTGGAACGATGGGAACAAGGTCGTCCAACGCAAGTCCGTTCCGTTGGGAAAGGAGAATTGGCTTGGCGTTGGTGCCGCCGGAACCCGGTGCTAGCTGGTTTCGTCGTAACAACCACTCTCTTGGCGCTCTGGGGCTCCGGAGCCACGTTGTACGTGTTCTGGAATCTATGGCCGTCGCAGCAGATCGGTTTTACACCGGAGCCCCAGAAGGAGCCAACGGCGGAGAAAGCGGAAAAAATCGAGCGAGAACCGAGCAAGGAACCTACGGACGAGATCGGTGAGGAACGCGAGGAGCCACCTCCCGAAGAGAAGAAGGAAGAGGAAGCGAAGGGAGATACCGCTCTCTCTCCCGAATCAACTCCTACTGTACTTCCCCAAAAGCCTTCCCTCCGCGAATCCATTTCTGAATTACTAACCGACATGGACTTAGGAGAGTCCAAGGATCTGGCGACGGATTTGCGGGAACGAATTGAGTTGTTAGATCGGCCTGGAGAGGAAGAAGATTTCAGCGGCGAATTTATCAACCAACTTCGCCAAGCCCTGACGCACGTGAAACAAGCGGGGACGGGGCACGTCGTTATAGGAAAACTACCTTTTCTAACCAACATGAGGTCGAACGAGATTATCGGAACGGTTCCGGTTTTTGAGGATGGAACCTTTGTCGAGAGTGTCCGGACGGCGGGAGCCCCCCTTTACTTTTGGCACCCAAAGTTTGGCCGCCTATCAGCCCTCTCGATCCGGTCCGACAGACCGATCGAATACCTCGGAACGCCCCGCTGGTTATCCTCCCGCACCGGGGTGTTCGCAGGGACAGGGGGAGTGGTGCATGGGCAATTGATTTGCGATCTGCCGAAGATTCCAGAAGACTTTCAAGTGGAGATATCGTTCCTAGGAAGAGTGCCAAACGTTCTGAGATCGTCGCCTGAGGAGGCTCTGCAATTGGAGACTCACATCCAATCGCGTTTAAAAGAGGAGCTCCTTCCTAATGTCGATATCCAGCTTTCTAAAGAGAGCGGTGAGTTTCGCATTTCAAACCTCCCCGCAGTTCCCTTCGTCTTGCGTTTCCAATCGGCTAGTTTCCGAGATGCTTCCATCGAACTGCTAATAAACTCCGGGGAGAGCCTGGATCTCGGAACGATTCTACTCTACCTGTCAGACAACTTTCAGCCCTCGCTACCGACGGAGGGGCCAGAGATGGCATCCATCGACAAGCAGGATTTCCAGAATTTGTTGCTGAGTCTTGGCAGGTTGAATAAATCTTTAGAATCCACGGCAAACCTGCAACTAGCAGAGGTGGAGAAAGTGCGAGAGCGGGATGGAGTCCAAGCTGCAGTTGTCGTCGCGGGGCAAGTCGTTCCTCCAGGCAACTCCACTCTTGTCCCCATCGTCGAAGCAGGAACAAAAATTTTTGAAGGAGGTTATTTTTCCACCAAAGCTCGCCCCGGGAAACCGGTCCGATTTCGTCGACACGGATACCAGCCCCTGGATTACGTTCCTCGCGGAGGCCAAAATGGGCTGGAGTATGCAGGGACACTCCAGATGATCAAAACCCCTTCGGATCAGATGGCTTCCATTCGTGGTGCGATAGTAATTGCCGAAAATCCCCCCCTGGAGTTTCCGTCCGTGAATAACGGAAGAAGGCTTTCAAACGATCATCCGGAATCTCTGTCCCGCGCCTTGAAAGCATCTCTCTACGACAGTGTAGAAGGGGATGAATTGGAGAAATATAAAGTTGAAGATCGCTCGGGACGCGTAAGCTTGCCCGTGAAACTTCAAGCAAACAATTTCGAAGTCAGGGGGCTCTCGCCAATTCGTTATCACCTTCTCATCACCGGGAGTGGCTACAGCAACCAAACTCGTTTTATCCACTGTGAACCTCAACAGCGAGTCGATCTTGGTACCATCCGTTTGTACCGTAATCGGCAAATGAGGGCCGACTATTATGTATCGACGGATGGGAATTTCTCGGCGAGACCGCTCCTATCTAAAGTAACCTACACGGACAATGTTCGCTGGCGCGCAATTGAGGCGAATGATTCCTTGGACCTTCAATCCTTTTGGGACTATAGCAAAGAGAATGATTTCAACTTGGAAAGTCAGGGACAGGCTGTGATCGTACGCCCCTCGGCTGGCGCATGTCGCGTCCTTGAACTGGGGGTAGGAAGGTTGGACGATTATCGATCGATTTATTGCCAGGGCATGGCTATGCCGCAATCCGCGGAAACCACGGTAAGCCTTCGTACTGGGCATGTTTACTTGATCCACCAGGAGAACTGGAAGCATTGGATTCTGCTACAACCGGAAATCGAGTCCATTCCCTGAGCAATCCAGATTACAATGGCGAAAATCGCCACGTTTGCCAATCGACGTCCAATGTGCAATCGAATACTGCTCGAAACATGACCCCAAAAACTCGCTTAGTCGTCGGTGCCTCTGAAAACTCCGACATCGTCATTCGCCAACCTACAGTATCGAAGACACACTGTGAACTTCGATGGCAAGAGGATGGGTGGCTCATTACCGATCTGGATTCGACCAACGGAACCTTCGTGGATGGCCAGCGGATTTTCGCCCCTGCGAAACTCAACCCTTCTAGCAAGGTTACCTTGGGACGTGAAGTCCTCCTCTCTCTCCCTTCCTCCCCCCTCCCCACCGTTTCATCGGTCACCAGCGATAGTGAAAAGCCTCCTCAATCGAAGCGCAAAGTCATCGGTTTCGTTTCCCTGATTCCGACGATCCTTATGGTCGTTATCCTGTTGTTGATGCTCCGAAAACCACCCCTCCCAGAGCCTTCCCCGAACAAGGGAACGGCGGAAACATCCAACCCTTCCACCACCACAGTCCCCACAGAAATCCCCGCAGGAGTCGAGCGAGCAGCCGACAAAGATCTGCATGCAATCGCAGGGACATCGTCCCCAACAACAACCTCTTCAGTAACATCTCCAGTAACAACATCGGTAACGGCAGCAATCTCGGAAACGACACCTCCGACACCCTCCTCTCCTTACTGGGGGATCCTGGTTCAAAACAGGAACGAATCGGTACCGAGACTTCTCGGTACGGCTGTTGCTATCGGCCCTCATCGACTGTTGACCCTCGCTCCGATCGTCGAGACCCTCGAAGCGCTTAAGAATCAGTTTCCCACGGTGACATTGGTTCAAAGAAAGGCGCCGACAGTTCGGATCGTTCCTACCAAGACCATGGTCCACCCACGCTATCCCGAAGCGTTGAAGAAGTTTGCTCAATTCGAAGCGGATCTCAACGCGAAGCTAGCCAGCTTGGGCCCCCTCGCAGAGCCGAGCTTAGAGGAACGTTTGGAATGGTCTGAACGGATGGAGTCGATCATGAGTGAGATTGCAAGCGTCGAACTAGCCGTGTTGGAATGCAACGAAACCCTTCCGAAATATCTTTCCATTCTCCCCCCTTCCTCCGACACCCACGGGAAAGAGTTCAAGCTCTCGGGATATCCTATGATCCTCCCTAGTCCACCGGTGCAAGGTGATTTAGAAATGTTTTTTCTGGAGGGGAACGCCACTCGTCGCATGGAAGGGGAGCCGTCCAAACCATCCCGTATGATTGAAACCAACGAGTTTTTCGGTCTCCCCCTTTTATCGATGGTCGGTACCAACGATCGTTCGGAAATCGTGGGAATCATCGTTCGGCAACAACCTGTTGAAGACATAAACACCCCGCAAGTCGCCCTATTCGCCCCCATTACGGAGTTCTGGAAATGAGATCTTTAAGGTATCGTCGCGAGTACCAAGTGTTCGGGATGCTTGGTCGACGCGCAAGCCAGGCCCGAAAATCACAACCCGACGCGTTAGCGAGGGACAGCACTGGCACTCACACCCCCAATGCAAGACCTCGTAGCACGCCCTTTGTACCTCAGGGACCTGCCGCCCGGGGGGCTGTGTTGGGACTCCTTTTTGTGGGGATGAGTTTCACGTCGGCGGAAGCCCAGCAAGAGCTAACAAGAGAAAGAGATGTTGTCGAGAGAGAGTTCGTTGGCTATGACCGGGGTAGGCAGGCGCAACGCATGTTGTTGGACTTTGTCTCCCCGGTCTACCAAGCGCCCGTGATGACATCTCACCTGTTGGAAAGCCTTATCGTGGTGGATGAGAACGCCAGCGAAAAAAGGAAAGCTGCGGCAGATGATATCGCTACGGTGGGAGCACTTACGGCCAAGGTCGAACTACAGGGGCGGCTGGCAGAGCAAAGTATGAAAGCTCAAATCCTTCGCGCGCAAGGGATCGTGACTCCTGGGGCGAGATCGATGGATTCGATGGCCAGGAACTACGCGAAAGCAGAGGAATTGCAGGCAAGAATGGCAATGTTACGGGAAGAACTCTCCTTCAGCACCGAACGAACCGCACTCGCGAGGGAAAGGAAAAAGGAGGAGGTAAAAGCTCGAATCGAATCCATTAAGGATCTCGACGTTAGCCCCGTCATCGTCAGTTCGGGAAGGCCTTTGAATATTGTGATCGACTCGTTTAAGAGGGAACTGCTAGAGAACCGTTTCGATACCCTCCTAGACCCAGATCAGAAAGAACTGATCGAAGGACTTACCATTCAACCTGAAGATTTGCAGCACATTCGTTTGAAACTGGATGTCAACGGCCACCCCGTCATCTTTACTGCAGCCCAAGGCTCTGGGAGCCTCCATCAAGTCCCCGTCGCGATGCAGCATCCGGATGTGCTACCCATCGTAAAGGAAATTGAATCCAAGTTTACAGACTTGATGGCGATGTCGCCGCAAGAGAGTTTGCACTCGGTGTTGCAAGAGTTACAGGAGATGTTGAGCCAACTCGAAGAGGCATCGGATAAAGCACTTGGCTCAGCAAAGGATGCCGCTCAAAAAGGTGAGCACGCTTACGCCGTATGGTCGATGGCGAGAGATTATAGAACACAGCTGAAGGGGATCATCAATCGAATGGAGTTAGAGGGATCCACCGATGTCCTTCGCGTGAGTCGGGGTAAGTTCAATCCTGAAATCCATGGGAATGATGCGTTGGCATTTACGAGATTCGTTGTTGACAACCAATGCCAAATAGCCCCCGCCTTGCCAGGTGGTGAAGGTGCCTATGTGCGTTACCATACGCTCCTATTGCAATTGAATGCGATTCTTGAGGAATGAAAGGGCCACTTGTTTCATGACCGAGTGGAAAACCCAAGTCGACAAGCCCCCTTTACCACTTCCCCAAGAGGATCGTACCCTGGTGGAACGGGCAGGGTTTTCGCCTCAAGGTGAGCAGCCTACGGCCGACCAAACCATAGACTTGGTCATACGAACACCAGCCCCCTCGATCAAGGTGCGGGTTTCTGTCGTTTCCGGACCACATCAAGGTTATGAGTTCGTCTTGTCCAAACCTTGCACGATGACTATCGGGCGCGGGGAGCAGGCGACGATGCGACTTGAGCACGAATCTCATCTCTCCAGGCTCCATGCACGTCTGGAGGTCTCCGCTGACAAGGTACTCGTTTTCGATTTAGGAAGTACCAATGGTACGTTGCTCAATCTGGTTCCGATCGCGGAGGCAACTATTCGGGGCGAAGGAACTCTAGCCTTCGGCGAAACGCAAGTTCTGGTTCGAATCGAATCTCATGCTCCTGTTCCGCCTGTTCCGCAAGCAGTAGGGGACTATGAGATATTGGAGACGATTGGGAATGGGAGCATGGCCTCTGTTTTTAAGGCTTTTCACCCCCCTTCCCAGCAAACGGTCGCCATCAAGATCATCCGGGATGAACTCCAAGGAGCCGGCAAGCATCGGCAGCTTTTTGCAAGGGAAGCAACAATCCTTTCTCAATTGAATCACCCCGGAATCGTTCGAGCCCGCCACTTCGGGTTTACCGACGACCGAATGTATCTCGTGATGGATTACATCCCGAGTATCGATCTCTTGGAAATGATCGATTCCAAACCCCTTAACGAACGGATTCGAGTCGGTTGCTGGGTTACGATTCGAGTACTGAAGGCTCTCTATTTCGCGCATCAGCGGGGAATCGTCCATCGGGATGTCAAACCGAGCAACATCTTGTCATTTCGCGATGGGCGACATCTGAAAGTGCGTCTCTCCGATTTTGGATTGGCGAAATTTTATCAGGACGCGGGATTGGGTGGCCTCACAGAAGACAGATCGATCCGAGGAACTCTGGGATTTATGTCCCCTGAACAGATCGATAACTCGCGATCGGTCGGACCAGCGGCGGATATTTATGCAGTTGGAGCCTGTCTATATCGATTTGCAACGAATAAGTATCCAGCCCATTCCTTCTCATCGACTCAATCACTCGACGATCAAGCTTTGAATCAGTTACCTCCCAAATTGTCTGCCATCATCCGCAAGGCTACCGCTCCCGACCCTGCCACTCGTTTTGCCGACGCAGCCCAGTTCGCAAGTCAACTAAAACCCTTCTGCGAACGTTCGAAATGAAACAACACGACGCGACATATCCCCCATCACAACCCGTGGCGTAAGCGAGGGATAGTCGTAGGGTGTGTGAAGTGGCCGCTGCTTCCATCTTAGATCGAGACAGCGGGGCAAGCATCGTTTCCATTGCGTTCACCTTCGCACCCAATGCGGCCACGGAACACACCGGAAGTGTAGCTGGCTTAAACTCGGCTATTATTTCTAGCACTCCTACCCCTCACCCCCGGCCCCTCTCCCCGATGCGGGGCGAGGGGAGCAGAACTCTAAAAGCGCGGTGCGTGCTAGGGCGCCAAATCGGTGTCCGACGGGGACGAGCCCCGGTCGGACAAGAAGCGAATCAGAGAACGAAACTTGCGCAAAGCCAATTCTTCACAACACCAACTTTTTGACAGCCCAGGCTAAACCCACAGTTGGCCGGCTCCGCAAGCTTTACCCGCGGATCAGTGACGCGAGGTCTTCGGTCGAGAACTTGGCGGCATCTCCGGAGCCTTCTAGGATTCCTTCGACCAAGTCTCGTTTGGAAGCGTGCAGGGCCAAGATCTCTTCTTCGATCGTGTCTTTGGCCACAAGCCGATACACCATCACCGGTTTGTCTTGCCCGAATCGGTGAGCACGGTCGGTCGCTTGATCCTCCACCGCAGGGTTCCACCAGGGATCCATGTGGATCACGTAGTCGGCTGCGGTGAGGTTGAGACCGGTTCCACCCGCTTTCAACGAAATAAGAAACGCAGTTGAGTCTCCGTTCTGGAAGGCATCGACCATCCCCTGCCGTTGCTTCGCAGGGGTCGAACCGTCTAGATACTGATAGCTGATTCCTTGCTCGTCCAGTGCTTTTCGAATAAGCCCCAAGTGTTCGGTAAACTGGCTGAAGACCAGAGCGCGGTGCCCCTCCTCTCGCAAGTTTTGCAACGTCTCGCAGAGCTGATCCAACTTGGCAGAGGAACGATTCCATTCCTTGTTCACGATCCCAGGATGGCATGCGAATTGGCGCAATCGCGTCAGCAACGCGAGGATGCGGAATCGTTGATCCTTTTGGTCTGGGAGCTTAACGATGTTGTCGAGTTCGCCGATAGCCGATCGACGGACCAGCTCGTACTGAGATCGTTCGGCGGGACTCAACTCGACGTTGATCACCGCCTCGGTCCTCGGCGGAAGCTCGGTGAGTACCTCTTCTTTGGTGCGACGAAGGATAAAGGGTTTCAAGCGCTGGGAAAGAAGCTTCTTCGCGATCGGGTCGTTGCTCTTCTCGATCGGCGCAGCATACTTCGCACGGAACGATTCCCAACCACCAAAAACTCCAGGGGCAACCGCATTGAAGAGACTCCAGAGTTCACCGAGGTGGTTCTCCATCGGTGTTCCGGTAAGGGCGATGGTCCACTTCGCATTGAGGGTGGAGATCGTTTGCGCTGTCTTGGTGCGAGCGTTCTTGATCGCTTGCGCTTCGTCCATCACCAATGTCCCCCACTTCACCTTGGATAGCTCCGATCCGTCGCGCAGCGCGATTCCGTAACTGCTGACCACCAAGTCGCCAGGTTTGAGGTCAGCCAAGATCTCGTGGCGATCGGACTCTCGGTAGAGAATCGGATTGAGGCTCGGAGCAAAACGAGCTGCTTCTCGCATCCAGTTAAAACCGACCGAAGTCGGTGCGAGAATTAAGGTTGGCCCATGCTCGGCTCGATCCAGGAGAACCGCGAGCGTTTGAAGCGTTTTACCTAACCCCATATCATCGGCGAGAACACCACCGACTCCCCATTCAGAGAGACGGCGAAGCCAGCAGTAACCCTCGAACTGATAATCTCGCAGTTCAGCTTGCAAGCCCTCGGGAAGGGTTGGTTCAAGATTCTTCGCCAAAGCAAGGCGATTCATGCAATCCTGCCAAGCCTTGGTCGCTTGAAGCTCCACCTCCAGGTTGGCCAAGCCTTCCAGTGCAGGAGCCGCCGTGGCGTCCATCACGAGAGACTTGCGATCGGTGTGACAAGCCGCCCGGAGCTTCTCAAGGTTCTCTCGCAACGAGTCCTCAATGCGGGCCCATTGACCATCCTTCACTTGAACGAATTCTCCGATCACCGGATTCTTCGTACCGTCCAAGCGGTCTAGCAGTTCGTTCAAGGAGTAGGCTTCCCCACCGATCTTGCATTCCCCTCCCACACCGAACCAATTTCGCTTGGTCGTTACCTCAACCTTGATGTGGGACGATCGAAGGGAACCCACGACGCGATGAACTCCTTTGCTTTGGTCGTCCCAGAGGACCGAAACGTCATCGCGGTGTTGCTCTAATCGTTCCAGCAGGGCCAAGGAATCTTCGAAGGAGGCCAACGTATCGGTAAAAGGCATCTCGCCGCAAGGTTTCAGGTGGAGCATGTTGCAAATGGCATTGGCTTTGGAGATCTCCCGATCCCCACGTCGAACCCATTGCACTTGCCTGTCCCCTTCGGTCGCGACTTCGATGGCATTTCCCTCCCCCGGGAGTGCAATCCCTCCCGACTGGGTTTTGATGCGCACGCCATAGTCCAGTTGTCCGTCCGGTCGAGAACGCAAAAGAAGAACCAACTCGCATGGATCATCTCGCAGTTCCCCATGCTCTCCATCTGGGAGGGCAATCGGGAGTTTCCCTTGCAGTTGTTTTAGGCCCTGAAGAAAGGCCTCTTTGTGCGAGATATCGACCGGGGGAAGGCGACAGAGTCGTACGACCAGGGGGAGAATGGATTTGGGAAGGGGCATCACCACGATATGCGGAGTGTTGAAGTCGATCGCAGCGAGCGTACTTTCACCGCAACCTATCTGATAATCATCCAGGTCTCCGCGTGAACAAACGAGTTCGACCGTGATCGTATCCTTAGTTTCAACCACTTTGAGAAGGGGCATTTCTCGATCGATCGCGACGCTGATGCCATCCAGTTCGACATGGTCGGCACCGGCCAGCATCCCGAGAAGGTCTTCCATCTCGCATTTCCAGTCGCCCGAGTGTCTCCCTTGATATCGAAGAATGTTCCGATCGATGTCGCTAAGCAAATGGGACTTGTTCATCACAAGGGTGTTGAGCCCCACCTCTTGCCCTTTGGTGAAGCCCTTCCCTGATTTCTTCATGCTCTGAACGAGAGGCGTCATTCCTGCGACTAGGTTCCCTCTCGTACGCAGGTTCCAGACAAGGCGTTCTTGACGCTTTCCGGTTTCGATCGATGGTAAGGAGGTATTGATATCTTGCCCCGTTTTACCTTCCAATCGCTTTGCAAGTTCTTCAATGAACGCGATGGTTGGACCAAGTGTTTCTTGTTTAAAGCGGGTGAGGTCGACTTCGCCGTAGTCGAATGTACCGTGGGTGACTCGCTTTTTGGCCATCGACTTTCGGTCTTCCAACAGGTCAGACCAGTAGAAGATGGCTTCGCCGACATGCGGGCAAAAATCGTCATCAAAACAGTTACCGCAGGTGCAAGCAGCTCTACGTCTATCGGGTCTGGTTTGAAGAAGAACAGAACCAGTATCCTCGGGAGTGAAGTATTCTATGAGAACATCCCCGTTCTCATAGATCGCTTCAATATCAAACTTCACCCGCCCTTCTAGATACTCCTCTTCTTCTTCGTCGTCGATATGCTCTTGATCGAAATAGCTATCCTCGAACGCATCAGCCCATTTGCACCATTCGTGTATTCGCTCCTCACCGGACTGCTGAGAGTATTCGACTTTGAAGGAACTCCCCTTAGCCCCTTCTGACTCCGCCAGTTTCATCGCTTGGTTGATGAGAGCAAAAAGAGAGCTACTTTTTTGTGACATGACAAACTCCATTTTGACGCAGAGAGAATTACCTTTTCCTAAGGCAACGCGGAGGAAGGGAGCCGCGACCTATTGGGAGGAATTTTAAAGGAGCAGCAAGACTTGATCTACTGGTCCGAGCGGAATTATTTGGTATTACCGAACCACGGAAGGCACGGAAAGAAGGCTTAAGGCTTAAGGCTAAAGGCCGAAGGTCAGAGGAGAGGTGCCTAACAAAATGGTGTTCAGGGGGTGGACGCGAAGCGTCCCCACATCACAACCCGTGGCGTAAGCGAGGGATAGCGTCGCGAGTGTACGTTGCCCTTGCTGGTAACATTTCGGGCGCAGGGTGGCACGCCCCTGAGGCACGAAGGGCGTGCTGTGAGACCTTGGATGGATGCC
>CAYMXM010000076.1:0-13506 GCA_964394065.1 uncultured Pirellula sp.
CTCGCGACGCTATCCCTCGCTAACGCGTCGGGTTGTGATGGGGGACGCTTCGCATACCCCTCTTAACACCGATGCGTCAAGCCTCTCCAAAGGGGAGGGGTACTTCTAATCTTCCGCTCACCTAAAACTCGTCCTTCCGCTTCCGGACTTTGCGTGAGTATTTCTCCATGAACTTCCGCTCGCGCGAGGTGAGAGAGTCTTTACCTTGTTCGTGGATCTTCGCCAGGATGCGGTCTGCTTCGCGATCCTCTTTTTCGAGGGAGGCCAA
Organism: uncultured Pirellula sp.; assembly: GCA_964394065.1. Lineage (GTDB taxonomy): Bacteria > Planctomycetota > Planctomycetia > Pirellulales > Pirellulaceae > JBKCUI01. The sequence continues at coordinate 269 of CAYMXM010000076.1, forward strand.
TTCGGACTCCTGGTGCACTCTCAGTTTAGGACCGAACCATCGCCTTTTGGTTCGGCGGAAACTACCCGATAAGTCGCCGACGAACCCAAAGTTCCAACCCAAGAAAAAGTAAGCACATGCGAACAAGATACCGGCGAGATGGACCTCTACCGCCACGACGCTGTTCGGACCGGTGATGAGATTCGACAGGACCAGAAATACCCCCAGCACCCAAGCAGGGACCGGAAAGACGAAGATGTAAATGATCTGGCGAGGGAAATTGAAGACGAACAACATCTCAATGCAAATTACCGCGCCAGAGGCACCGAGGACTCTGGGGATTCTGTCGCCAGGTGTCTGCAACGCATAGGCCTTCAACAACCAAAAGATCCCGCAGACGAGAGCGCAAAGGAGATAGATCCGCAAAAACTCGGATCGCCCATAGTGACTCTCCACCGATCTCCCAAGGAAATAGAGACCTATCATATTGAAAATCAAATGCCAAACCCCAGGGCCACCCGTCCCCCCCGAGTCATGCACAAACGCGTACGAAAGGGTATGCCACCAAAGCCACGGCTTTGTCGCATCCGAACCGACCAACATCAACGCGTTGTTAACAATCCCTTGATCTCCCCCCTTCAGGTCGCTCAAGAGAATATTCGCGACATAGATCGCGATATTCAAGATGAGAAGATAACTGACCGCAGACCGACCATCCCAGTCAGGCTGTAATCGAACGGTATCTTCCCGGTAGTATTCGCGCTCGTAGAATCCCATACGGAAAACCTACCCGAGAATTTTTAAAATGGGAATCGGGATCAAGAGTTCTGATCGGGATTTTCGAGAACCGGCGGCCGATTCGAAGGTTGCGCATCGGAGTCACCCTTGGCAGGTTCCTCGACCTTGGGCTCGTCGGTCTTGGCGGGTTCTTCATCCTTGGCTGGTTCCTCGACAGGAGCAGGTTTAGGCTCTTCCGGAGGAGGAGCTGGTTGGGCATCGGGAGCTGGCTTGGGATCGGGAGTCGGTGCCGTCTCGGGAGCTGGAGCCGGCTCGGTAGTTGCCGCTTCTGCGGTTGCTGGCGTTGGAGCTACTGTTGCTGGCGGATCGGAGGTTTCCGGAGCCTTGGCCCCTTGCTTCTTATCCCAAGCTTCAATCGCTCCCTCAACTGTCCCCTCGGGCAACCCAGGAACACCGCTTTGGCGATACTCGACAAACCATCCCAAAGGGAAACTGGTTAAGTCGTCTTCCTCGGTCAGCCGCTGATAGCGTCGGATCGACTTGAAGACATCATCTCCGACCTCTTCGTTCACGAGGACCGTGTACTTTCGGAAAGCTTCATCCCAGAGTTTCCAAGCGGCTTCGTAATTCTCGATCGCTCCTTTGACATCCGCTGAGTCGATTAGCTTATTCGCTGTGTAGAGCCTGCGTCTCGCCTCGACCGTATTTTCTCGTTGCTCGACTTCTGCACGCGTCTGCCAATACCCGTAGTTTACATTGTCTCGGTAGATGTTCGCGATTCGGAACTTCTCTTCACGACTTGCGATCTCTGCTTCTTTTTGGAGGAAGCGTGGTTGAAGATCCTTCGGCGCTTCGGCGATCACTTCCTTAAGAGTCGGTGTCAGCATCCGTGTTGCTTCGAACGCCTTATCGGCTTCCTCAGCAGATCTCTCTTCGGCAGGTTTGTTGTAAGCAGCTTTCAAATCCTCGGGGAGTCGGGCGAACCGACGATCGATGATTCCTTTTTTGATATCCCCTAGCTCGGCATCAAGTTCCGCATGGGCCGCTTGGATGGCCGCTTGATCTTGGTCGGTCTCCAGCAACTTGATCTGGCCGTCTCCGCTCCAAGGAATATCCGTTTGTCCGTACTCGGCCCACTCTCTTCCTCCTTGCTCCCAAGCGAACCTCGATCGGTCATCCAAAATACCTTCCGACTGAATCGCTTCCCCGTAGTACATTTGCCAAAGGGGGGAATAGCTATAGAGGAGGTGGGGGGTTTTCGCGATCTTATTTCCACTTTGGAACGAATCGACAGCTCGCCGGAACCAAAGCTTCCCAACTCGCCAATTGTCAGGAACCCCATCGTAGCCAAGGGCGTCGGTTTCCACTGGGAGTCCTTGCTTGGTGAAGTAGTCGTGGAAATCTTTGTCCTTGCGGAAGAGTTCTCGGTACTGCACCTTTTCGTCGAACTTCCCCAGTTTGTTACCAACGTAGTGCCCCAGGTCGTACTCGAGGATCGGTTTTCGCTGATTGAACTTCGTACCACGGACCAGATAATCGATTCCCTTCTTCACCCATTCGTATCGTTGACGATAGTCTTCGAATTCGGGGGAAACGTTGTAGCTCAAGTTGTGGGCTTGATGCTGCCAGACGCTGATGAAGTGAGGTTGCAACAGCGAGATCTGATTGAGGGTCGCTGAAAAGCGGTCGAAGTACTTCTCTTCCTTGTAGTGATCTGCCTTCAACCAGAGAATGGAGGAGGCAATCCCCTTCATCCCGAGGGTCGCGAGTCGCATGCTCTCGCTCGTCGGGTCTAATTCACCTAAGTAGGTCTGCCCGATATCGTGCCGCTCACGCAGTTGTGAGATCGCGCCCGAACGAGGTCGTCCCAAAACAAAGAGGGGGAGCAGCAGGCCGATGATGGCGAGGATGTAGGTGACTTTTCGAGATAGGTTCTTGTTCATCTCTTAACCAGCCATTTCCCGAGTCTTTAGGAAGAAGTATGCGATCACACCCGTCATGATAAAGTACCCAAGCGTGAGCGTCAGATGCCGAGCTAACAGTCCATCAAACAGACTTACGCCGAACGCGATAAAATCGGACGTGTTCAAATTGTACAAGTCGGGGAGCGAGTATTTAAGGATCGATACGCTCGTCAGCAAACCTTGGTCGACAGCGCGAATCCCATTCTCGATCATTGGGTTCCCTAGATCGAGCTCGGTCTCTGAGCCACTCTGGAGTGGGAGACGAACGAGCGCTTCGACGGGGCCCCCACCTGAAATCTTTCCGGTGGTGATGTTGTCGATGAACCATCCAAACATTCCAAGAACGATCACGGAGATCGTCGCGACGACAGCGACTGGTCCTGACAGGAAGGTCGAAAACATCACGCCGAAGCAAACGATGATGACCATCTGAAGCCAAATGCTGATGTAACCTTTGACAAAGTTCCAGAGGAAGGAGCCTTCGGATGCGCGAAGATAAAAGTCCGCTGCTGCCATTCCGAGATACTGGCCACGATCTCGACATCGGATCACCACCTCGAACGATCCATCCGGGGCGATGTCCTTAAAGAAGTCGAGTTCGGTTGGTTCGCCGTTTCGAAATCCCTTTAGTTGCAGAGGGATCGAATGTTGGTCGACGAGGAACTCCTTCACGCGAAACGGAATCCGCTCACTCTCTACTTTGCCGTCGACGCTTCGGAATATGACCACTCCTCCGACGGGGGTGACGATGTCACCCTTGTAGGTTCGGAACGCAGACAGGGTCATATCAAAGTTCAGGACATCCGGAAACAGACGTGGGTCGACTCTCTCAAATCGCCAGATCGCTGAAGAGAGGGTATCACCCTCGATATAGCGCTGGTACTCGGACATATAACCGACGTTGTAGCCGGTGTTCTCCTCACCGTCCCGACCGGTGAACCGGAGAGAAGCATAGATTGGGTTTCTTGCGATCAACTCGTCGACAGGTTCGGAGACGACGAGTTTGCCATCTACCAATTGGACGATGTGTCTGTGCCCCTGCTGCGTGTCGGTGGTTCCGATCCCGTTCTCGTCTAACGTAAAGGTGTGTTCGTGATTTCGAACCGTGGAGGTCTCCCCCGCTCGGGAATCGACCTGGAGGGTCCCCGCTTCGTGCGTGTGGGAAAGTCCCCGGACAATGAAAAAATAGCTCAAAATCCCAAAGAAGATCAAGTTGACGGTGGCCACGGCGACGAACCCGAGGACCCGTCCCATGAAGATCTCGGTCGGTCGGACCGGCTTGGTAACGATGGTGTACATCACGCGGTTTGCGATGTCGCGCGGGATGCTGAAGGTGCTTAAAAACAATCCCATCAACAGCATCAACCAGTTGGTGAAAGTCAACACGGTCGCGATATACAACTGAGCCGGATTGCTCGCCTTGGGATCGAGGAACCATCCCGCGAACATCATGCCGACGACGAAGACCGCCGCGACAAAGAGAATCTTGTTGCGAATCGCTTCCTTAAACGATAGCTTGGCAATCGCAAAGACGCGCCGCATCGACATCTTGGGGAGGTCGATCGTGAAGAACTCTCGGATGATTTTGGCGACCTGCAGGAAGCCTTCGGAAGGCCCATACTTGACGGTCGCGACGACGAACCCAATGAGAAATCCGAGGATCGATAGGATTAGGGCGAGGAGGAAACCGTCCCGCAATCCATTCTTATCGAAGAGCCACTCCCAGTAGGTCCAAAGTTGTTCAGGTGTTAGACGCATAACAGATTATTGATAATTTCCGACTTGTTTAGGCGAGGGGAGCAGATATCTAAAGCGCGACGCTTTACGACGCATTGGTGGAGCGACGACCAGGTCGGTTTTCGCTATCACGGACGATATCGAGGAAGAGTTCTTCCATCGTGGTGGTTGGGTTGTCCATGCGCAATACCTCCCCTTGCGATTTTGCAATCAGCTCTCGAATCTGCGCTTTGGTGTTCTCGTCGAGCCCTCGGGCATGGATCTGAGTAACCTCTTGGACCTTCAAGAGGCTGTCGACACGCCCCAACTCTTTCAATTCTCCTTGGTGTAGAATCGCGACCCGGTCGCAGACGTCTTGCACGTCCGCTAACTGGTGGGAGCAGAGAAGAATCGTCTTTCCTTGCTCACGTAGTTTGACGATCAAATCTTTCATCTCTCGAGTTCCGATCGGATCGAGGCCGGTCGTCGGTTCGTCGAGGACGAGAAACTCCGGTTCGTTGATCAGGGCCTGAGCAAGCCCGATGCGCCGGGTCATCCCTTTGGAGTATTCTCGAAGTTGTCGTTTGCGAGCTCGCTGGAGCCCGACCATGTTGATCAGGGCTTCGGAACGTTCTTTCCGGACGCTCGCAGGCATGTCGAAGAGGCGGCCATAGAAATCGAGAGTCTCCTCCGCATTGAGGAACTTGTAGAGGTACGATTCTTCGGGGAGGTAGCCGATCCGTTCGTTCTTCGCGACGTCGGTCGCTTCTTTGCCGAAGACAAACGCCCTTCCGGAGGTTGGAAAGAGGAGACCGAGCATCAGCTTGATCGTCGTCGATTTCCCGGATCCGTTGGGGCCGAGGAGACCGAAGATCTCCCCGCGTCGAACCTCGATATCGAGGGACTTGAGGGCTTGCACCTTTTTGCGTCCCCAAAAATCGCGGTAGATTTTTCCTAAACTCCTGGTTTCCACGATGATGTCGGGATTGGTCGGTGCCGCGCTTGCGTTCTGTGCCGTATCCGTGGCTTCGGGAGCTGCTGTTGACATGTACGCCTGGAGAAGTGAAGGGGAAAAATGAAATTCAAGGCCCTAAGGACCTGATCGCCTAAAAAAGTAAAATTGATGTTGGCGACTGTACGTTCCGGTTGTCAGGCTGGTTCGAACGAGTGGCAAGTCTAACAACTAGTGCACTATAAATTCCAATGACGCCTCGTACAAGCGACTCAGTCCCGGGGAGTTGGAAATCGTTTGGAGTCTCCTGGGAAGGGGAACCACGGAATACACGGAAGACACGGAAAAAAAGAAGTTAGAAGTCTGAATGGTGAAGTTTGAAAGGGAAGGGAGTGAAGTTTGAAAGAGAAAGAGTGGGGCCTGATTTGCGCGGGATATTCAGAGGTTTTACCCCTCGCTTGCGACTTCGACTTGTATTGGCTTCTTTTTTCCGTGTTTTCCGTGTATTCCGTGGTTCATTCAATCCGTGTTGGTTTATTTGCGGCCAAGAGTCAACCTGGGTAATATAGGAGGTCTTTTCGGGATTCGCAGCAAACACTAGGATTGCGGCTTAGGAGGAACCGAACAACATTAGGGAATTTCTCTCCCTGCGCCAGTTCCGTATGCCTCTCGCACCCACAAATTATTCGAAGAATAACATGGCGTCCGATTTCAGATTGAAAGAGCAATTGCCCCGATTGACCGACGCGATTGTTCAGACCTACGTACCTTCCGATCGAATCAATCATCTGGGGCATTGCCCGCTGCCGAAGTACGATGTCATCCTCGAAATCCTAGACGACCTGACCGACATTCTTTATCCCGGTTTTCGGCGGCGGGAAGGATTGCATACGGGGAACGTCAACTATCACGTCGGGAACCTTGTCGACCGATTGCACGACCGCCTAACGACCCAGATCGCTCGAGCCCTGCGTCATGCCGATCGGGACGATAGGCTCGCGCGAGGGCTCGGCCCATGCGATTCGGAGGAGGATTACGAAGCCGATGGACAGCGGATTGCGATCGCCTTTCTCGAGCGAATCCCCTACCTCCGGTCGGTTCTCGCGAAGGATGTGGAAGCCGCCTACGATGGGGACCCGAGCGTGAAAAACCGGGATGAAATCATCTTCTGCTTCCCAGGGGTCGAGGCGGTAACGAGCTATCGAATCGCCCACGAGCTTCATCGATCCGGCGTTCCCTTTATCCCCAGGATGATGACCGAGTGGGCCCACAAACAAACGGGAATCGATATTCATCCCGGCGCACACATCGGTGAGAATTTCTTTATCGATCACGGGACCGGTGTCGTCATCGGGGAAACGTGCAAGATTGGGAATTGGGTGAAAATCTACCAGGGGGTTACGTTAGGGGCTCTCAGTTTTGCCACCGATTCCGATGGGCAGCTGATCCGAGGGACCAAGCGGCATCCGACGATTGAAGACCGCGTGGTCATCTATGCAAACGCCACGATTCTCGGAGGGAGAACCGTGGTTGGGCACGATAGCGTGATCGGTTCGAGCGTTTGGGTAACCAGCAGCGTCGCTCCTCATTCCACGGTGGTTTTGGAGAAACCCAAGCTTCGTATTCGCAATACCACGGAGGAACTGTTGGCGGAACTCAACTACCAGATCTAGTTAGGAGCTATCAGTGACGAGCAGTGGTAAGGGGGATCTGGTCGAAGACGACGATGTTGTCGTAACGGGAATAGGAGTTCTATCCCCTTTAGGAAACGACCTCGAAACGCACTTAGCGAAGTTGCTTGCGGGAGAGTCCGCCGTCCAAATCGCCGAACCCATCCACGGAGTGGACGGAGATTTCTGGCTCGCCGCTTCGATTCGCGATTTCGATCCGAAACAACACGTTCAACCTCGCAAAGCGATCAAGGTGATGTGCCGCGAGATTCAACTGTCGTTCGGATCGGCGATGCAAGCGTGCAAGCATGCCCAGCTCTCGGCCGGAGTGGCAGATCCCGATCGCATCGGCACCGTCTTTTCAGGGGAGATCATCCTCAGCGACCTTTCGGACGTGGAAGAGATCGTTCGTCGTTGCGAAACCGACGGGGTAATGCTTCATGAACGTTGGTCCTACGAAGCGATGGAGAACATGTATCCTCTCTGGATGCTTCGTTCTCTTCCCAACATGGCCGCTTGCCACGTTGGAATCGCGCTCGATGCACGCGGCCCTAACAATACGATCACCACCGAAGGTACGAGCGGAATGGCCGCCATGCAGGAGGCGATTCATGTGATTCGGCGCGGTCAAGCGGATGTGATGGTCGTCGGTTCCACCGCATCTCGGCACAATCCATCTCGTTTGTTGCAACGCTACGAAGAAGACTATTCGAGGAACTATTCAGACGGGGCCGCTGCTTGTAAACCATTCGATATCACGCGAGATGGGACCGTTGCTGCAGAAGCGAGTTCATGCGTGGTCCTAGAAAGACGCCGCCATGCGATCGCGCGGGGCGTTCCAATCCTCGCGACCATTCGTTCCTACTCCAATACGTTTGCTTCCCGAAACATGGAGCACTGGAGCGGAACGGAAGAGGGAACACGAATCGCCCTCGAACAATTGATGGAACGATCAGGGCTCCCTGCAGAGAGGATCGACCATATCAACGCCGCTGCGAGCGGAACGGTGCGAGGGGATGCGGCGGAAGCTAGAGGAATCGAGAAGGTTCTCCCAACGACTCCCGTCGTCTCCTACAAAGGAGCTTTGGGGGATTCGATCAGCGGTTCCGGGCTCATCGAGTGGATCTCTTCCCTCCAAGGAATGCTCGGCGGGGTTATCCCATCGACGGTGAACCATCGAAAAACAGCCCCCGACTGCCCCATATCTGTCGTGCATGGGGCAGGAAAAGAGCGAACCACCGACACCTTTATCAAACTCTCCAATACCCCGACCGGCCGCTGCGCCGGTTTGGTAACAACGCTGGAGCAGGCTTGAGGTGTGAGGCTCGAGGCTGGAGGAAGAAGAGGGCTTTACCCTATGCCCTTTTGGCTATCCGCTCCCCTCGCCCCTTTTAGGGGAGAGGGGCCGGGGGTGGCCTGACGCATCGGTGGTAAGAGGTAGGACGCGAAGCGTCCTGCCATCACAACCCGTGGCGTTAGCGAGGGATAGCGTCGCGAGTGCACGTAGACCTTGTCGGGAATATCTCAGGCGCTGGGTGGCACGACCCTGAGGCACGAAGGGCGTGCTGTGAGACCTTGGGTGGATGCGTGGTTGCCATCGCTATCCCTCGCTTACGCCACGGGTTGTGATTGGGGGGACGCTTCGCGTCCCCCCTCTTCTTCCTCAAGTCTCAAGCCTCACCCCTCACACCTGATTTAAGATTCGTCTGATTCGTGGTTAACTCCCCTGCCTCTTCCTAAAGCCCAAGGTCTAAAGCCTTTCATCGGCCCAGGCAATCTAGGTAAACCAGCGAGCTTTCCCCGACCACGATCTCTCTTGGAAATTTCAAGATTTCCTCAAGTGGTACCAGTGTGACGTTGCGTTTACGCCGCGGGATGATGTATTGAACAACGTTCTCGCTGAACGGTGGCATGGACCAGCCCCCCTTACGATTTCGCAGTCAGGAAGACGATTAGCTCGCATGAATCCGAAGACGTTCCTATTTTCGATGTTCCTTGCGGTCACCCCGTCCCTTGCTTTCGCCCAAATGGGAGGGCCTGGGGGAGGTGACAATGCTCCCGCTTTCTTCGAACCCAAGTTCAAGGACAAGCTTTACGAATCAGGTGGTCCGCGCGCACGGCAGCCCAAGGACGGAGCTATTATTCTATCGGTCACCATCGAGGGAAACCGGACCGTCTCGACCAACCGGATCATGTCCGCAATACAGTCGCGAGAGGACCGAGTTTACGACGTCGATACCTTGAATCGCGACATCGCTGAACTCCATCGGACCAATCTCTTCCGAAAAATCGAACCGCAGCTCGCCGAGGTGGAACACGGGGTCCATATCAAGCTGATCGTGACCGAAAATCCCATCGTGAACAACGTCTTCTTCACCGGCAATCAGCGCATCGAGGACTCTCAGCTACGAAAACAGGTCGGGATCACCAAGGGAGACGCTCTCGACCGGATCTCGATCAACTCGGCCAAGTCCAGGTTGCGAGAATACTACCAGGATCAGGGAATGAGTCAGGCCACCATCGACGTCGCCTCGGGCCTGCAGACCGGCCAGCTGGATGTGGAGTTCGTCATCAAAGAAGGGCCCGTCGAGCGAATCAAGTCGATCACCTTCGAAGGGAACAAGGATTTCTCTTCCGAGGAGCTCCGCGTGAAGATCTCGTCCAGAGATTCTCGATGGTTTGTTGGACGCTATCTCTTCAACAGGAACCTTGCGTCCGATTTCAAGATCGAAGGGGACGTGCAAGCGCTGATTGCCCATTATCGGAAGCTCGGTTACTTCGACGCGCGTGTCAACTGTCGCAAAGACTACGATACCTCGGGAGCTTGGGTCGATCTCACCTTCATCATCTTCGAAGGGTATCGCTACAAGGTCAAGAGCGTCTCGATTACCGGAACCAAACGGTACGAACCGCACGAGCTTCTCCCCTACATGAAGTCTAAAGAGGGGGAGTACTTTCATATGGGGAACAAGGCTGGGGACGAACGCTTCATCTATGACCTCTACGGTCGTCAGGGGCACTATTTTTGCGAAGTGACGGGTGAGTTGGTTTACCAACCGGGAAACGAGGTCGACATCATCTACACCGTCAATGAGGGAGATATCTACCGAATCAGCGATGTCCGGGTACATCTCGAAGGAGAGCATACCAAGGAACGAGTATTGCTTCACCCACTGGCCAGCATTCGGCCAGGAAGCATTATCAACAGCAAGGAGATGGAGGGCGCCGAGCGTCGACTCCAGCACACCACGATCTTCAACAACGATCCCTCGCAAGGAATCGTACCGAAACTCAAAGTCGAACCTCCGGAACATGCGTTGCGAGACTAGCCCTCATCCATGACCAAGCTAACGACCAACAAGCGACTTATGCCTCATCCAATCCAATCCATAACCAACCCGCGTCGACGCCTCCCTGGCCTGTGTCGATTCGCTTTCGGTAGTTTACTTGGCATAACAAGTACGTGCACCGTAGTTGGGCAAACCTATCCACAAGGTTTCAACACAGTCCAACCCGTTGCTCCCTATACGGATCCTGCTCTCCACGGCTTTACCCCCAACGGGGGAAACCCGGTGGGCTCTCCTTATGCGCAGCTTCAAAACGGGGTCGTTGCTCCCGCGACTCCTTATCCTCAGGCTCAGACTCCTTATGGGCAAGCCCCCGCTCCCTACGGGCAAACTCCAGCCCCTCCCCCTGCTTATCCGGTCACCGTTCAACAACCTCCTGTCGAGAACGCGATTCCTTACTACAACCAACCGCAGATGATTCCCGGGACGAGGAACGAACCTTACCCTCCTCTCAATCAGCCCTGGATGTTGGAGAACAACACTGCCTCGATACAGAACACTCCTTTTGGATATAACCCTCGCATCCGGGACGCGGTCGTCGATGTCTATGCGCAAGAAGGTCAGACGGGGCGATTCTCGGTGGGTGGTTCGGTCAACAGTGACTTGGGGGTCGCTGGCCAGGTGATATTGGAAGAGAGAAACTTCGACATCATGGGATGGCCCAACTCGCAAACGGGGCTCCTCAACGGTGCGTTTCGAGGAGCTGGACAAAACTTCCGTGTCGAATTGATGCCGGGGAACCAAGTGCAACGCTATACGGTGAACTGGACCGAACCGAATCTCTTCGGTTATTCGCCGGTTAGTTTGTCCGTGGGTGGATTCTACTTCACCCGGTTCTTCAATGATTGGTCGGAACAGCGATTGGGAGGGCGGATAGGGCTCGGCTATGAAATCACACCAGACCTTTCGATCGCTACGGAGTTGACTGCCCAAGACGTCAAGATTTTCAATCCATCCACGAATGCCTTACCTGCATTGAATCGGGTCATGGGAAGCAACGATTTGTATACGGGACGCGTTCGCCTAGCCCACAACACGCGTGACAATCCCTTCCTCCCCACGAAGGGGCACCTTATGGAGTTCATTCTGGACCAGAGTTTCGGCGAGTTTGATTTTCCACGAGCGCAAGTCAATTTGAGCAAGTACCACTTGGTTCGCGAACGGGCCGACTACACGGGACGGCACACCTTTACCTCTGCGATTCGACTAGGCTTTTCGGGGGCCGACACACCGATCTTTGAAAACTTCTTCGCCGGTGGTTACTCGACGATGCGCGGTTTTGGTTTTCGCGGAGCCGGACCTGTTGAAATGGGAGTTCAAACGGGGGGGCGTTTTCAATTGCTAGGCTCCTTTGAATACATGTTTCCCCTCACTGCGGACGATATGCTCCGGATGGTCGCCTTCGTCGATTACGGAACGGTCGAGAATGATATCGAAATCAATTGGGACAATTTCCGGGTCGCACCGGGACTCGGATTTCGCATCGCGGTACCTATGCTCGGACCTGCCCCGATGGCGCTCGACTTTGCCGTACCGGTCGCTTATGCCGACTACGACCAGCGTCAGGTGTTCTCCTTCTCCATGGGGTTGGTGCGGTAATCATGGCCTTTGGCATCGACTTGCCAGCTTATCACGGACCGATCGATCTGCTCCTCTACCTCATACGGCGTGAGGAGCTCCCACTGGAAGAGATCTCGTTGGCCAAGATCACACTGCAGTACTTAGAGTATGTCGCAATCCTCCAGGAACTCGATCTCGACGAGGTGGGCGAGTTCATCGATATCACAAGCCAGCTCATCGAGATGAAAGCGAAGCTCGTTCTTCCACGGGACGAGTCGGAGGATGGGCAGAAGCCCGAGGGGGGAACTCCCACCGAATCGATGGAGAACTTGGTCGATCGGCTCGTTCAGTACAAGCGGTTCCGCGATGTCGCGAGTTTGCTCGACGAGCAAAGCCGACAGTGGCAACTCCGCTTCCCCCGGTTGGCGAACGATATTCCACCCAGACGAACCGATGCATCCGACGTACCGATCGCTCGAGTCGAGGTATGGGATTTGGTGAGCGCCTTTGGCAGAATCCTCAAAGCCAAACAGAAAGCCCCCGAGCACAAACTGGCATACGACAACACGCCGATCCACGTTTACATGGAACGAATCCATGAGTTGGTTCGGGAGGAGGGAGAGATCGAACTCCAGAATCTGTTCGACCTTGGAATGCACAAGAGTGGATTGGTCGCGATGTTTTTAGCGACGTTGGAACTGACGCGGCACCATGGATTGCTCGCCGTGCAACCAGCTCCCGACACCCCGCTCGTACTCATCCCCGGCCCGGCATTCCAAGAGATTCTAGAAGTCGCCGCCGTCGACAATCTTGAGTCCTCCGCCGTTGTAAACTCCAACATGCCGGTCATGCCGAGGTAAGAAGGCTTCAGACTTCAGACTTCAGACTTCAGACTTCAGACTTCAGGAAGAGGGGGCAGGGACTGGGTGGCCTGACGCATCGGCGGTAAGGAGGGGACGCGAAGCGTCCCTCCATCACAACCCGTGGCGTAAGCGAGGGACAGCGTTGCGAGTGTACGTCGCCCTCGTCGGGAATATCTCAGGCGCCGGGTGGCACGCCCCTGAGGCACGAAGGGCGTGCTGTGAGACCTGGGATGGATGTCTGGTTGCCAGCGCTGTCCCTCGCTTACGCCACGGGTTGTGATTGTCGGGCCTCGCTTACGCGTCGGCCAAACTACCCAAACACTTTATATTCGCACCGATGCTTCAGGCCAGGCCGGCGTGAGGGGTAGAAGTGAGATCTAACTAAGCCATCGTCTACTAGGTCGCTACCCCCTCATCCCCAGCCCTTCTCCCCCAAAGGGGGCGAAGGG
>CAYMXM010000077.1:0-13432 GCA_964394065.1 uncultured Pirellula sp.
GATGGATGCTTGGTTGCCAGCGCTGTCCCTCGCTTACGCCACGGGTTGTGATGGTAGGACGCTTCGCGTCTCCCCCTTTACCACCGCCATGCTGGCTGTGAGGAAGACAACCTCTTCTACCTACAACGCAAAAACCCTTGCTCCGGTGTAGCTAGCCGATAGTGGCTTGTTTCCCTCTCGAACCGTTGCGGTTACTCGCATTCCTGCTTCCGACGCCGCGATCAATTCTTCGGCGACATCGGACAAAAATAGAATCTTGTTTGGCTCGATCTGAAGAGCTTCTGCGATGCGTCGGTAGCTCGAAGCCTCCTGCTTCTTACCGGTCGTCGTATCGAAAAAACTGGTGAGTAAAGGGGTGACGTCCCCTTCGGTGGTATGGCCAAAGAAAAGCTTCTGAGCAAGAACGCTCCCGGAGGAATAGATCGAAATTCCCAGACCGAGACTTTTCCAGTGTTGCATCGCAGGAAGAACATCCGGAAAGAGTTCTGCGGTCAAGGCTCCACTTTCAAACCCTGACTTCCACATCAGCCCTTGGAGTGTCTTCAACCCCGTCGCCTTGCTATCGGTCGCCATCAGTTGCTGAAGGTGCTCGCTAACTTCAGAGATAAGTACCCCCTCGGGTTTGCCAGACTTTGAACTCCAAGTCTCCGGATCAAAGCCGGCATCGATAGCAACTTGACGAACGGCATCTTCCGTTGCGGCCAAGCTCCAGTTGGTACGCAGATAATCGTTCATGTTCTTCTTGGCGAAGGGAAACATGACGTTGTAGACAAACCGAACATCGGAGACGGTCCCCTCAATGTCGAGCAAAATGTGCTGCAGGCCATCTAGGTCGAGTGCGTTGGAAGTGGTCATGGGTGGGGGGGGGGGAGTGCTAGAAACAAAAACCAAGTTGAAACTCGCGGATGCCAGCTACACTTCCGGTGTGTTCCGTGGCCGCTTGAAGTGCGAAGGTGGTTGCAATAGAAACGGTGATCGACTCGCTATCTCGATCTAAGGTAGAAGCGGCGACCACTTCACACACCCTACGGCTACTTCAAATCTTCCTCTGCGTTCCCCTGCGCCCTCTGCGGTTAAATCAATGAACCGCAGAGGACGCAGGGAAACGCAGAGGTTTACTTGGCTATTGCTCTTCTAGCACTTCTACCCCTCACCCCCAGCCCCTCTCCCCGAAGCGGGGTGAGGGGAGCAGATGTCTTATGGGGGTTATGTTCTTCCTATAGCCTAAAGCCTTCCTCCCCGAAGCGTTGTTTAACGGAATGAATTCCGTTCTACGTTACTTCGCAATGGTTAGCTTCGCGCGGGCTTGGGCGATGGCTCGGTCTTTGAGGGCGAAGGTTTCTGGGGAACTGGCTTTGATCGTGTTCGCCTTGGCAAGATCTGCTTCCGCTTGTGCCTTGTCGAGCGACTCTGGTTTCACCAAGCGGTCGGTGAGGACGTGAACGCCATCCCGCGTTACTTGAACGAATCCACCATCGACGTACCAAGCATCGACCGTCGAACCGGTTCGAAGCTTCAAAAGCCCGAACCCGAGACGACCGACCATCGGAGCGCGACCTGGCAAGATTCCCGTTTCACCGTCGTACAACGGCAAGACCAAACTATCGCACTTGGTATCGAGTTCGGTCTTTTCCGGTGTGACGACTACGCAACGTACTTGGGTGTCTGCCATGGTCGCTTGATGAATTCAAAAAATAAGGAAGGGGATGGTTAGGTGGAAAGAAACTTACTTCTTCGCAGCTTCGGCCATTCGCTTGGCTTGCGCTTCCACTTGCTCGATCGCACCGACGTACATGAACGCGGCTTCGGGGAGGTGATCCCACTTTCCATCGCAGATTTCTTCGAAGCTGCGGATCGTATCGGCGAGCGAGGTGATTTCCCCAGCCTTGCCGGTGAAGACTTCTGCGACCAAGAAGGGTTGCGAGAGGAATCGCTCGATTCGTCGAGCTCGCTTTACCACTGTCTTGTCTTCTTCGCTCAATTCATCCACCCCGAGAATCGCGATAATGTCTTGGAGTTCACGGTATCGCTGAAGGGTCTTCTGAACGCGACGTGCGATGGCATAGTGCCGCTCACCGACGATCGCAGGGTCCAGAATCCGAGAGTTCGATGCCAACGGATCGATCGCAGGGTAAATTCCCTTTTCCGAAATCGATCGTTCGAGATAGATGAATGCGTCCAACTGACCGAACGCGGTTGCCGGTGCTGGGTCGGTGGGGTCGTCCGCTGGAACGTAAACGGCTTGAACCGAGGTGATCGCCCCTCGCTTCGTCGAGGTGATTCGCTCTTGCAGAGCTCCCATCTCGGTCGCGAGCGTTGGCTGATATCCCACCGCAGAAGGCATCCGTCCGAGAAGTGCCGACACTTCGGATCCCGCTTGCGAGAATCGGAAAATGTTGTCGACGAAGAGGAGTGTATCCTTACCGGTGGTATCCCGGAAATACTCGGCCATCGTAAGAGCGGACAACGCAACGCGGAGACGTGCTCCAGGTGGCTCGTTCATCTGACCGAACACCATGCAGGTCTGCTCGATAACCTTGCGACCAGTTTGACCGATCTCGGTTTCTTGCATTTCGAGCCAAAGGTCGGTCCCTTCCCGAGTTCTCTCTCCCACACCGGCGAAAACCGAGTATCCACCGTGGGTGCTAGCCACCCGAGCGATCAACTCTTGGAGAATAACCGTCTTACCAAGACCTGCCCCTCCGAACAGCCCTGCTTTCCCCCCCCGAACGAACGGAGTGAGAAGGTCGATAACTTTGATCCCCGTTTCGAAGACTTCCGTGTTGGTCGAAAGTTCGGAAACCGGTGGTGCTGCTCGGTGAATCGGCCAGTGATCATCCGCAGCGACATCCCCACGCTGATCGATCGCTTCACCGAGAACGTTGAAGACTCGTCCGAGGGTGCCATTACCGACGGGAACCGATACCGGCTTGCCCAAGTCGACGCAGTCTTGACCTCGCATGAGACCGTCGGTGCTACCGAGGGCTACGCAACGTACTTTGCCTCCCCCAAGGTGCTGTTGAACTTCTCCGGTGAGGTTGATCTTAATCCCCTTCTTGTCACCCTCCACTTTCACCGCATTGTAGATCGGTGGGAGGCTATCTTCTGGGAACTCTGCGTCAAAGGTAGATCCGATGACCTGGCTGACACGACCTACTTTTTTTCCTGTGGCAACGCTCATGAATAGTCTCGACTAATCTGCGATCAAAAAATGGTGTTGTAAATGTTGGGATCGGTTCCTGCGAACCGAACATGTCGAATCGAAGCTCTTTTCTAACCGAGGGCTTCGACCCCTCCGATGATTTCCATAATCTCGCCCGTGATCTTGCTCTGACGAGCACGGTTGTACGTTCTCGACAACGACTTGATCAAGTCACCGGCATTCTCCGTCGCGCTCTTCATCGCGATCATCCGTGCGATCTGCTCGCTCACGGCCGCATCTAAGAAACACTTGAACAACCGGGCTCGGAAGCTGGCAGGAACGACCTCTTCGAGAATCGCTTCCGCGTTCGGAAGGAACTCGTAGTCGTCTCTTATCCCTTGGTTCGAATTACCTTCGCTCGCTGCAGCGGTATTCGCACTATCGGCTACTGGAATCTCGATCCCGGCAAACGGGAGGAGAGTCTCAACGACAGCGATTTGCTTCGAGCTACTGATGAACTTGGTATAGGCAACGTCGACGCGGTCTACCTTCCCCAAAATGTATCGAGCGATCAACTCATCCGCGATTCGTCCTACGGCATCGTAGGAGGGTTGATCTTCAAATTCGGTGTAGGTTTTCTCGACAGGGATGTTTGCGTACTTGAACGCGTTGATTCCCCGCTTTCCACTCACCGACAACTCACCGTTGGCGATCTGATCACAGATCTCGCTGCGACGAGCCATCGCGACTCTCGCAACGTTCCCGTTGTATCCACCGCAAAGACCACGGTTCGCGGTCAGTACGAGCAAGTCGATGTTCTTGACTTCATCGCGAGACTGGAGAAGAGGGTGGCTCACCTCGGTTCCACTCTTGGCCAAGTCCTGAACGATCTGCGTGATCCGCTTGGTGTAGTCGGTGGCCGCCGCTGCTCGCTCCATCGCTTTCTTGAAGCGCGCAGTTGCGATGAGCTCCATCGTTCGCGTGATCTTGCGAATGTTTCGGACCGACTTGCGTCGTTTATCGAGCTGACGAATATTCGCCATGGCTAAACAACCTTTCGGTTACTGGTTTACTTGAACGACGCTTTGAACGAAGTGATGGTCGACTTGATCATCTCTTCAACTTCGGAAGTCAAATCCTGCACTTCGTTGATCTTGGCGATCAACTCCGGCTTGCGATCTCGGACGTAGGTGAGCAACCCGACTTCGAAATCGTGAACCTTCGCGACTGGAATGTCATCAAGATGTCCCCGGGTTCCTGCGTAGATACTGACGATCTGCTCGGCGACTTCCATCGGTTGATACTGTGCTTGCTTGAGCAACTCCACCATGCGGTAACCACGATCGAGCTTCAACTGCGTCGCAGGATCGAGTTCCGTACCGAGTTGAGCGAACGCTTCCAATTCACGGAACGCGGCCAAGTCGAGACGAAGACCACCAGCGACCTTTTTCATCGCTTTGATCTGTGCATTACCACCGACCCGAGAAACCGAGATACCGACGTTCATCGCAGGACGAATACCGGCAAAGAACAAGTCTGGCTGCAGGTAGATCTGCCCGTCGGTGATGGAAATCACGTTGGTTGGGATGTACGCCGAAACTTCCCCTTCGAGAGTTTCGATGATCGGAAGGCTGGTGAGCGATCCGCCACCCAATTCCTTGGAGAGCTTTGCGGAACGTTCGAGAAGACGGCTGTGGCAGTAGAAAACGTCCCCGGGGAACGCTTCCCGTCCTGGTGGACGTCGCATCAAAAGGCTCAACTGACGGTAAGCAACCGCTTGCTTGCTCAAGTCATCATAGACGATCAACGCGTGACCGCCGTTGAACATGAAGTGCTCGGCCATCGCTGTTCCCGCATAAGGTGCAACGTATTGCAACGGGGCAGGAGCGGATGCACCGGCGACGATAACCGTCGTGTAGTCCATAGCTCCCGCCTTTTCGAGAGCGTCGATCACCAACGCGACCGAGGAATCCTTCTGGCCAATCGCGACGTAGAAGCACTTAACTCCCTTCCCCTTTTGGTTGATGATCGCGTCGATCGCAACAGCGGTCTTGCCTGTCTTTCGGTCACCGATGATCAGTTCCCGTTGTCCTCGTCCGATCGGAGTCATCGCGTCGATCGCTTTGATCCCGGTCTGCATCGGTTCGTGAACAGGATGTCGTTCGGCAACACCCGCGGCGATGATTTCGACAGGGCGGGTAATGTCGGTGTTGACCGGTCCCTTTCCGTCGAGAGGCTTACCCAAGGGATCGAGAACCCGACCGATAACCGCGTCTCCTGCGGGAACCGAGAGAAGTGTTCCGAGCGCCTTGACTTCGTCCCCTTCGTTGATGCTGAGGTAGTCACCGAGGATGATGACCCCGACGCTCTGCTCTTCGAGGTTGAACGCGAGGCCGATCGCTCCACTCGGGAACTCGACCATCTCGCCGGACATGACGTTCGAGAGACCGTACACCCGAGCGATACCGTCACTCACTTCGAGTACGGTACCCACTTCTCGGACATCGACTTGGCTGCCGAACGTCTCAATTTCTTTTTGAATGACGGCTGCTATTTCATCCGAGTTGAACTTCATGAGTCAAACCTCTTGTAGCGTCCGAGGACGCGATTGCATCTAATTGGGAACGATTGTTGTATTAAAAATTGTTTGCAACGATTGCGAAATCGTCGCGAACCTAGCTTGCCAGGTTGGTAGCCGCCGCGCGAACGGCTGCTTCTGCTTTTGCTCCCACCTCACGGCGAAGCGCTTTCAGTTGTCCATCGACACTGCCGTCGTAGACGGTGTCGCCGACACGAACGACCAATCCACCAAGGATGGAGGGATCGATCTTCGTGACCAGACGGACATCTTTTTGAAGTGTATTCTTCAACGTGTTTCGAAGCTTCTCAGCCGCTTGCGGATCGAGCGCTTCGGTAGTCGTCACCTGAACTTGGACACGACCTGCAATTTCATCTCGCAACTCCACCGCAGCGGATGCGATGGAACGGACGAACTGAAGGCGTTGTCGTCGGCAGAGGACTTTCAGAAAGTTCAAGACGGTACCGTCGAGCGACTTTCCAAAAACGCGATCGATCAATCCGATCTTCTCATCCACCGACAACTTGGGGTTGGCGAGGACCGCTTCAAACTTATCGTTCTTGGAGAGAACGTCGTTGACGATCGATTCCAGTTGATCTACGACCAAATCCACCTTGTTCGCTGGAGCGGCTGCTTGAAGCAACGCTTTGGCGTACACCTCCCCCACGTGTTGCCCTTCGCTATCGAAGACCGTGGCAATCTGGTTCACTTGCTCTGACATGTGTTAACCAATAAGATCGAGGGGGAGAAAAAATGGAATGGAACCAACAGTTCCGGAGGAACGTTCAACGATTAGTTCTTGCTCGACAAGTTCGAAATCGCGTCGTCCATCAACTTCTTTTGATCCGCTGAAGTCAATTCGCGACCGACGAACCGTCGTGCCAACGAGAAAGCCATATCGGTACTCTTAGTCGTCAGGTCGGACAGAGCCGCTTGCTTGGCCGATTCGATCTCCGCAAGAGCTCGGTCGCGGGAACGAGTCGCTTCCAACTGAGCATCTGCCTTGATTCGGTCAGCAACTTGTTCGGCGTCCTTTCGGGCTTGCGTTACCAAGTCTTGAGCTTGCGTTGCTGCATCAGAAAGCTTCGCTTCGTATTCCTTCAGCTTCGCCGCCGCGACCTCCGAAGCGTTTTTCGCTTCAGCGATTTGCGATGCGATTGCATTCTCTCGTTTTGCAAGCCCTTGGGAAATCGGCTTCCAAGCGAAAGCGTAAAGGACAGCCAACAAGATCAGAAAGACAACCGCTGAGAAGAACGCTTTGTCCGATTTGAGTTCGAGCAAATTGTTGAGATTCTCAGAGGCGTGCGCATGCGTTACATCTGCATGGTCCGCATGATCCGCGCCGAACGCGATCGTTGAACTACCGAACATCGCGACGAGTGCGATGAGCAATCCGCAGAAGGTAATTGGAAGTTGACGACCCATGATCGGCCCTAAACAAAATGATTGGAAACTATCAAACGCGATGACAAAAACCTGACGAAGTGCAGCTTGCGACTAGCCTGCAAATGGGTTTTGACCCGAGCAAACGAACACTGCGTAGAACGCGAGACCTTCGATAAGAGCAGCTGCGATGATCATCGCAACTTGGATGGTACCAGACGATTCTGGTTGACGAGCCATCGACTCAACAGCACCCTTGGCGAGAAGACCGATACCGAGACCTGCCCCGATAACAGCCAAACCAGCGCCGATAGCACCTGGGATGCCGAACGCCATGTTGGTGGTTTCTTGAGCAGATGCTGGCATAGCCATGAGAGCAAAAATGCCGAGGGCCATGTAGCCAATTCGAAGAACATTAAACACTTTGAGTATCTCCTGATTCCAGAGCAAGTGAAAAACAATGAGGTAACCGACTCGCCTCGACAGCCGAGGCGATTTGATTCGTTAGTGATGGTGCATCGAGCTTCCAACAAACAACGCCGCCAAAAAAGTGAAGACGTAGGCTTGTAGAAACGCAACGAAGACTTCCAAAAGACTTAGCAAGGTTGTTCCCGCAAGAGAGATCCCTGCAACCCCCATCCAAGCGGGAGTGCTGAGGCTCGCCGCCACCGGAAGACTGATCCCGATACCGAGAATCCCGAGCAGGACCAAGTGCCCTGCACACATGTTCATCAGAAGCCGGACTGCCAAAACAGCGTGCTTGATGAAGAGAGAGGCAAACTCGATCAACCAGATGAGGGGGACGATAAAAATCGCCAAGTAGATGGGAAGCCCCATCGATGGACAAATGTTTTTAAGGTATCCGGCGACGCCGAAGGTCTTCACGCCGACACCGATGCTGACGATCAAAACGATCAACGCCAATGCAGCAGTCGTTCCGAATGAAGCAGTCGGGGAACCTACCCACGGGACCATCCCCGCGAGGTTGCAACCGAGAATGAAAAAGAACATCGTCCAAAAGAGAGGCATGAACTTCTTCGCGTCTTCGGCACCCATCGCCGGTGCAACCACATGATCTCGAACAGCGACCGTGAGCCCTTCGACGAGATTCCACGCTTTCCCTTTGGGAGCTTCTCCCGTGCTGATCCGCTTTGCCAACCAGCGAAAGAGGACGAACAGGAGGATCGCGACGAGAACCTCGATAATCATGTAACGGCTGATACCGAAACCTGACTCGACTTCGTAAGCGTTCTTGAGTTCTGCGAGAGGTTGTGGAATAAGGATTTTGCCATCAAGGCTCTTGTTATACGCGGCGATCTTTGCCTCGGACCAATCCTTGCCAGCTCCCTCTTTGGCGTATTTCCTGACGACTTCCGTCGAATTGATTTTCGTCTTGAGATCCTTCCACTGTTTGGCAGTGGCAGGATCGTTTTGAATGCGGATAAACCACTCGATGTTGGGTTGAGGGTTTTCAGCTAGGTAAGCCGAGACCGGATCGGTTGCGGTCTTGGCATTGCTCTTTGCCCATTTGCCGGCCTTGGCAGTTACGTCTTCTGCGAGTTTTTCGAGGTATGCATCTAGAGGCCAACCGTGATACTTGGGGGTGGCGTGTTGCCAGTGTTCCCACTCGGACTTGAGGTTCCCAAGGTCCGCAGCCGGAACGCCGATCTCTTGGAGACCGCTGATGATCGTATTCGCCTCTTCACTTTGATATTCAGGATCGAGGCGAACCATCCAGTCCGGGAAGTCCGATGCGGATTTCCGAGTGCTGCGCCACATGAACTTTGGCAACTCGAAGTAGTATCCGTCTTTGATGTGAAGGAGATCGGAGGCCATGTTGAAGAGGCGGGTTTAAGTACGGGAACCGATGTGTTGGGTTTTGATACGCTGGATAGTGAGGCAGGATTCTAATGCTAGAAAAGAAAAATAACAGCCCACCAGCGTGTTGGTGAAAAGATTGTGATTGTTCCATTTTGTCGCAGTCACGAAAGCGATCGCTCCAACCAGGATTCCCAGTCGAATCTGAATTCCCATCAAAATAGCAGCAATCGGATATCTCCGCGTGAAATCGCTACGGCTGAAAAGGAGTCCGGCAGCTGCGGCACAAAAGCATGTAGCGACCGCTAAAATTCTCGGAAAAAGGGTTTCCCAAGGCCCCGCATCGGGGCTTCTGTAGCGGAAATCAATCATGCAAACGATCGCCAAACAGACGAGAGCCAGGAGGCTTAGCCAGAAGAATTCACGCTTCATTGATGTATCTTTAATCTCTGCTCCCCTCGCCCCTTTTAGGGGAGAGGGGCTGGGGGTGAGGGGTGGAGAACTCGAGGATAAGTTTTGCATCCTCTGGTATCCCGCAGGGATTATAGCCGGTGGATCATGATGAGGCTCCAACGATCCCGGAGGGATCGCAGAATCGTTCGAGTTACCACCAGCGAGCGAGAAACTTGGTCATTTACCCTAACACTTCTACCCCTCACCCCCGGCCCCTCTCCCCGAAGCGGGGCGAGGGGAGCAGAACTCTAAAACGCGACGCGATCTAGGACGCCAAAGCGGTGTCCGACGGGGACGAGCCCCAATCGGACGGAAGAGCGTCCAACGGATCGGGGAGGGTTACTCTCCAAGGTCTCTCCTCTCCCCGTTTTCCTCCTTGTACTGCTTCGTGTCGAATTCGGCGGCTCGAACGACATAGAGCATTCCCACCATCGCGATCACGCCCCCCAAGATGAACCCGACGATCGTGAGGTAGGTTGTCCCAAGCCATTTGTCGAGATAGCTCCCCCCGATTCCGATCAGGAGCATCAGGAACATCACGGCGAGAACCCTGCTAAACGCATTCACCGCTACCGAATTCCGGTTTCTCCCAGATGGCTCCGATGGTGGTGAAGAGGGGGGGGCAGGATCGTTCATGGTTAGGTGCTAGGGAATGGAGGCGGAGTCTCTGGGGGAATCAGTGGAAACGGATGAAGCTGGGAAACACAGAGGCATGGAGATCACAGAGGTTAGGGACATCGTGAGAACCCGAAAGGCTCTGTGTCCTCTGTGCCTCTGTGTTTCCTTTCTTTTATCGCCCCATATGGTAACCTCCCTTGCGCCAAAAGCGACCATAGGCGAATTGGGCGAGTCTAGTTGTGTCCACGGACTGTGGCTCCGGTTCTTAATCGCGTAGCGATGGCAGCGCATAGCCGTGGGCGTAAGGAGTCCGTGGGCTTACGCCCACGGCTATGCGCTGCCATCGCTACGCGATTCCAAACCAAGATCATCGCTTTGTTCTAAAATAGAAGCAGCGACCACTTCGCACACCCTACGACTACAAACCAACTCAAAATCAGGAAGCTACTTCTTCTTCCTGACTCCTGAAGTCTGACTCCTGAAACCTGAATTGCCCCATGCTTGAATTCAATATCGATGGACTGATCGGCCCTACGCATCATTTCGGTGGTCTCGGGGTCGGAAACTTGGCGAGTGAGCGGAATCGACTCCGGGTTTCGAATCCGAAGCAAGCGGCTCTTGAGGGGATCGCCAAGATGCGACTCCTCGCAGAAGCTGGAGTCCCTCAGTTCTACCTCCCTCCCCCCGTGCGTCCCAATTGGAAATGGCTCAGGGCGTGCGGCTTCCACGGGAGTCCGGAAGATGTTTTGAAGCGAGGCTACGACGAGTCACCTCAAGTCCTATCCGCTGCGTTCAGCTCCGCCTTCATGTGGACCGCCAATGCGGGAACCTTCGGCGCCCCATCCGATAGCGTCGATGGAATCGGGTGCTGCAAGATCGCGAACCTCACGGCGAACATTCATCGAGTCGCAGAAGGGAAAGAGCGCTTTCGTCAACTGCGGGAACTCTTCGCCAACGTAGCTTCCATTCGGATTGAAAAGGGGCTTCCATCGACAACCCCTTTGCGAGATGAAGGGGCGGCAAACGTGATGCGTCTAAGTTCGCCATCGATTCGAGACGGGTTCTACCTCTTTGTTTATGGCGAGCAAACAGGTGGCCCGGGCGTCTCGCTCGAAGTAACACCGGGGACTCCGGGCGAGACGCCCGGGTCACTAGATGCTTCACCGCGTTGTGCTTTCGCCCGACAAACTTCTTTAGCTTCCAGCCTCGTCGCGAAATCGTTGGCCTTGCTCCCCGAGCGAGTCCAATTCATTCAACAAACACAGGATGCCATCGGTGCGGGAGTCTTCCACAACGATGTGATCGCTACCAGTCATGAAAACTTCCTCTTGGTCCATGAAAGGGCATTCGTCGCGCAAGAGAAGGTTCTGGAGGAAACTCGATTCCGATTCGAGAAGATCGCCGGCGTGCCGTTGATCGTCGTCGTGGTTTCCGAGGAGGAGATGTCTTTAGACGAAGCAGTCCGAACCTATCTGTTCAATTCGCAGATCGTCACCTTGCCAGATGGAACGTGGATGATGCTTTGCCCGAAAGAGTGTGCGAATTCTGCCGCAGCAAGTTCTGCTCTAGCTCGCTTGCAAGAGGCTGCTCCCCGTTTGAAGAGGATCGAAACCGTTTCGCTTCGGGAGAGCATGGCCAATGGAGGTGGCCCGGCCTGCTTGCGATTGCGTGGGTATTTGGCGAGAGAAGAGCTCGCAAAGTTACCCGCGGGGGCGCGATGCGATGCAAGATCCTTGGAGCGATTGGAGAGGCTCATTCAGCGGGAGTACCCCGAGTCGGTGACTCTGGCGAATTTTGCAAATCTAGAGTTTGCGAAACATGCGCAAGAGATCGCAGGAAAGATCGAAGAGGTTTGGCGCGGTTTGTGATCGGAATAAAACTCACGCAAAGGGGGAGGACGCGAAGCGTCCCCATCACCTATCACCTATCACTTAAGCCTTAAGCCTTAAGCCTCCCCCAAACCTGTCTTACGATTTCTTGTAGGTGTTCGGCGAGGACGGGTTCACCGCTGAGGATTTCAAACTCGACATCGATACTCCAGACAGGGATCGATTCCAACTGCGGGACGTCGATCTTCGCAAGATCCTTCCCCGTGCAGAGGATTGCATCGCATCCCTCCACTCCCGAAGCTTTATGAGCAATCTCCTGAATATCTCCCACCTGAAACATGTGATGGTCGGGGAAGATGGCTCGGTCACCGATCATTGCTCCCAACGATTCGACCGTGTGCAAAAATGCGTCCGGGCTGCCGATACCACAAGCGACGAAAACACGCTTCCCTTGTAGCCATCCCACGTCTCGCGTTTCCCCTTCTGAATTGCGAAGGTGTTTGGGACGGTGGCGGCTCTCAAGCCAAGCAGCCTTTGGGTTATAGCGTTGAACTTTCGAGCGGATATTGGCAAGGGTTTGCGCGTCGACTTGATCCGCCCGGGTTGCGATGACCACATCCGCTCGCTTCAACGATCGAGGAGGTTCTCGCAAAAGGCCACGGGGCAGAAGATGTCCAAACCCGAACGGTTCGCGCGCGTCTAGCAGCACGATTTCTAGATCCCGCTGAATCCGCCGATGCTGGAAGCCATCGTCTAGGACCAAGACTTGCATCTCCAGCTCCTCGATAGCGACCTTTGCGATCGCAACCCGGTCTGGGGACTGGAGGTGAGGAACGTCGGGAAGAATGAGTTCCAGCTCCTTCGCTTCGTCGTTCCTACCATCAGGTCCGGCAGCATAACCTCGCGAGAGAATGGCGACTCGAAACTCTCGTTCGCGAAACCACTTCGCTAACCAAGCGACCGTCGGAGTTTTTCCTGTTCCACCGGCGGTCAAGTTTCCGACCGAAATGACGGGAACGTCGACACGCGTCGACTTCTTAATCCCACGATCAAACGCCACGTTTCGAAGCCAAATAGCCGCCGCGTAAGGTTGACTCGCGCACCACAACGCCGCCTTGAGGCAGATCACGCTCAAGGAGTTCGAATTGCTGGCGATCGCTTCTTTTAGTCGAGGAATCAAACGGAGAACCCGCTTATCGATGGAATGGTAGTGTGCTGAGGAGAGCAGGATGGATCATACGTTATCCGAAGAACTTTTGCGACAGGAGTTAGGACTACGGGGTGCCGCGTAGCGAACTCGGGAAAAATGCTTCACAAGGTTTCTATCAGCCCCCCCACATCCCTCATTTTCGTACTCGTACTCGTACTCGTGCTCGTGCTCGTGCTCGTGCTCGTGCTCGTGCTCGTGCTCGTGCTCGTGCTCGTACTCGTACTCGAATCTCGAATCTCGAATCTCGAATCTCGAATCTCGAATCTCGAATCTCGAATCTCGACGAGTACGAGTACCGCTGCGCTGAGTACGGAGATAGGATCGAGGCAAACTTGGCCGACGTTTCTAGCGATTCTACCCCTCACCCCCAGCCCCTCTCCCCGAAGCGGGGCGAGGGGAGC
>CAYMXM010000078.1:0-13178 GCA_964394065.1 uncultured Pirellula sp.
AAAATCAATGGGAGTGGCAAAGCGCGAGCCCTCCGGTGACGACTTTCATACCAGAGCACCCCGGGTTGTTTCTACGCTTTCAACGGTTACCCGAACAGCCCCTCAAATTTCCGCGAACCAATGGGAACCGGGAGCGTCTATGGTGGGTCGGTGTGGTTCCGACGGCGCGATCTGCTCTGCGGTTTGCAGTTGGCTCTTCGTGTTCCGTGATCCAACAGGAGGTACTCCTGGCTACGGTCAGCCAGATCCATTCGATCCCTACAATCCATAAAGGACGACCTGGAGGATGATGACTATGACTATGGTTACAATCGACGAAATTCGAAATGGTACCCTCATCCCACTTCGAGATATCCTAATACGACTCCCTATCAGTCGGGCCGTACGAGTACGACTTCGGGATTTTCGAATGCACGTTGGACATCCTCTAGGTATGCCCCTACAAGAGTTTGAGAATCGATCGAGTTCACCAGACGGGATCGTTCTCACTCAGGAAGAATTTGGTGCGTTTGCCGCCTCGGATATGCAGATTGTTGACGGATTAATCGAGCTCGAAATCCAAAGCGGTGGCAAAACAGAGAAGCTTTTGGTTGAATGCGTTGACGCAACTCTGTGGGAGTTGTCTTCCGAATCCGATGGCGTCATGGCCTTGATTGCGGAGGAGTAGATAAAACCTGGGACCGATATCGTGTGAAAACCGATTAAAGGAGCTGTATCTTGACTTTAAGTGAACAAGTGCAATTATCGGGGGCAAACACACTTTACTTCTCTTACGGGCAGGTGTTGGTTTACGATCAGAGTGAACCTGAACCAGGAAGTCTATGGACAGATCAACATGTCGCGCAAGGATTCGTAAGGCGTGAACGTGCTCTAGGAATTGGGATGCTTACGACGCAAGGTAATGCAATAGTTCGGGTATTTCGAGGTTCTCCCGAATCACTGCAAAGCTATAATCGTGTGCAATCTATTCCGATCGTATTGAATTCTGGAGTCTTATGTATTGAAGGGCCAGAAGAATATCCCATAGAGCGACAGGTTCATTTACCTGCTGGTTTTTACCGAATACCTTCAGCCGCAGAAACGTCTTCAAGCGTGACAAGATGGCCTGTCAATATTGTGGAAAGCAGCCAGGTAGTGAAGAACTCACGATCGACCACGTTGTTCCTCGTGCCCAAGGTGGTCAATCGACCTGGACGAACTGTGTGTTGGCTTGCATCGATTGCAATTCGAAGAAGGCCAATCGGACTCCAGCCCAGGCACACATGAAGCTCCGTAAGGAGCCAGTGCGTCCAGCTTGGAAGCCGATCTACGCCGATCGAATGAATCGCGTAAAGAGCTGGTCCAAGTTCATCAGCGAAGCCTACTGGATAGTAAGCATTGAGGAGTAAGGTTTAAGGTATAAGCCAGAATAACCGGCTTACGCCTCGTCGTTTACCGCCTGCTCATAGCTTGCGGAGTCTTCTCGGATTGCATTTGCTCTCATGGAGCGGATGAGCCCGTAGAGGACCCGACCGGTTTCAAATAGCGGAGACTCAACGTCAAGCAGTGGCGATTGAGAAGGAAGATATCCAAGTCTTTGCGCAAGTGAGATTTGGTACTGTAACTCTCGCAACGAGCCGTTGGCCATGTCAAGGAATCGTAAAAAATCAACGTCGCTGCTCCGACCACAGCCCTCCGCGATGTTGGAGGCAACGGAAACCGCAGCACGCCGAATTTGCGAAGTAAGCCCGAATAGCTCCTCCTTCGGGAAGCTAGCTGTCTCCCGGTAAATGAGCAACGCCAATTCATCCGCCAACTGAAACGCCCGCAAATTGCGATGATCACGCATGGTTGTTCTCCGCTTATACCTTACTCCTTAAATCTTACTCCTGATTCTACAGGAACGTTCGCCTGGGAGCGGACTCGGTCTCCAAAGCCGATGGATAGTGTTCGAATCACTACGTTCCTGCTAACCTACTATTGGTCAGTCAAGACTTGCACGTATCGCCCCCTACCACACGTGAGATTCGAAAACGAGGAACGGAATCATGCAAACGATCCTGGGAGCTGGTGGACAGATTGCCAGCGAACTGGCGAGAGAGCTCAAGCTCAACTTCACCAGCGATATTCGCTTGGTGAGTCGTCGCCCGACGAAGGTCAACGAGTCCGACGAGCTACTCAGCGCGGATCTACTCGACGCAACCCAAACCAAGCGAGCAGTGGACGGTTCCCAGGTTGTTTACCTAACGGTCGGTCTCCCCATGGACACGGAGTCGTGGATAACCCGATGGCCGATCTTCATGCGAAATGCAATCGATGCGTGCGCTGCTCACGGCGCGAAGCTAGTCTTCTTTGATAACACCTATATGTATCCGCAAACGGCCCACCCCCAGACGGAGGAAACGCAGTTTCGGCCAAACGGGAAAAAGGGAAAGGTTCGCGGCGCAATCGCCCGAGACTTGATGGATGCCATAGAACAAGGACGCGTCGAAGGTATGATCTGCCGAGCCCCAGAATTCTACGGGTCGGGGAAAACGCAGAGCATTACCAACTCGATGGTCATTAGCCGACTCCTAGCCGGCAAGCACGCGAGAGTGTTCTTGAGCGATCAAACACTTCGTACGCTGATCTACACACCAGATGCCAGCCGAGCCATGGCGCTCCTTGGTAATACGCATGACGCCTATGGACAAACGTGGCATCTTCCCTGCGACGACAACCGGTTCACCTACCGCCAGTTCATTGAACTCGCGGCAGTGATCTTCGGGAAGGAAGGGCAATACGAAGTACTCAAGAAATGGAAGCTTTGGCTGGCTTCCATCACGAAGCAAAACCTTCGGGAGGTCTGGGAACTCCTCCCTCGCTACGCATCGGACAATATCTTCGTCTCGGATAAGTTCAAAAAGCGATTTCCGGACTTTCGAGTCACAACGTTCCAAGAGGGACTTAGGACGATTGCTCGCCCCGAATCTTCTACGATTTGAGTGAACCTTCTTCCTCTGCCTTACTCCTTATCCCTCATAGCTCACAGCTTACTGCCGATGTGGCTCGAATCGAGAAAGGCGTCCGCCTTGTAAGCGGATCCATGCTGGTGCGAATCCAGTCATCGGCTCTGAAGTTTGAACTGCCGGTTTGGACTACATCCATTGAAACCGAAACGTCTGAACCCAATTCTTCGTTCAAATGATTTTGTTTGAATCGTCGTTGCCTTCCCGGCGCGGCGATTCATTTTTTCACACACCTCAATCTGCGAAGGAGACTCAATCATGAACGACCAACCTTTCGAAGATTCTTTTTTTCGAACCGATGAGTAAACGACGTCGCGGGTTCCCTTCGGAAACCAACGTCAAACGCGGCGTACGATTCGTACACGGCGACAAGTTGCTTGAGGAGAAGCTCGGGCGAAACGATCCTTGCCCATGCGGTAGCGGAAGACGATTCAAACGATGCTGCCTCCATTCAGGCTGCTTTTGATGGCGTCAATCGCGACGAGTACTTTTAGGGAAAGAGATTGAATCATCATTGGAACTGCCGGATGGGATTCCATGAGGGGCCTAGTGACTTTATGAATGAAAACAAATAACCGACTGCCGATTCGGAGTACATCCACCACCTTTGCCACGATAGTGGGAACTATCAATGACGCACGTCGTCATGGCGCTCTGGTCACACTTCGTCGGTTGTTTTTTAGTGAACCTTGATCGCAGATCCTGGTCTTTGAACGCAATCAATCAAACATAAAACAGGGGAAGCAGAGCGAGCGATCGGCTTGACTCTGCTTTGCGATTCTCGTTCGACTGCCTGTTGGGATTACATCGACTGCTAATCGATGGCACAGGGTTACTGACCACTGGCCATACTCTCAACAACCCTTCGTCGGACAGTTTTAGTTTTGGAGATCACTCCCGTGACAAATCGAACTTTATTTGCCAGCATGTTGAGTCGGTTGCCTCGAGCGGACACGGTCAACGAAGCTGGAGGTCTAGCGTACAAGCTGGATCCGAAGCACGCGTTGGCGCAAGTTGCCGCAACGGGGACGTTCGGCAATGCGTTCTACAGCACTGCGGAGACGCAGCTCGACGTAGTGCTGAAGTTGATCGGCGAGATCAACGACAGCGAGTACTTGGCCAAACTCGCCCTGTACGCTCGAGAAAAGGCGTTCATGAAGGACATGCCTGCAGCATTGCTGGTTGCATTGTCGGTTCGCGATACGGATCTGATGCACCGGATCTTTGATCGCGTCGTCGACAACGGTCGCGTTCTTCGAACCGTTTTCCAGATGATCCGATCTGGGCAGTTCAGGACTCAATCCGGTAAGAGCCGAGTTGGTTTGTCCAGCTCTGTGCAGCGAGCTTTCCAACGCTGGTTGAACAACGCATCGGTGGGAAAGCTGCTCAGCGCTTCGATCGGTAACGATCCAAGCTTGCGAGATATCCTCCGCATGGCTCGGCCAACGCCGAAGGACAACGCTCGCCGAGCGATGTTCGGTTGGTTGACCGATAAGGAAGTCGAAAAGTGGACTCCTGCGACGCAAGATGACTTGCCAGCCGAAGTTCTGTCGTTGATCGCCTACCGAAGCGCGGTAGACGAAGAAACCCAGGTTCAGCTCGTGAACGAACTCGACAACGTCCGTTGGGACTTGTTGTCCGATGCTGCGTTGGGGCCGAAGGTTTGGGCGGCTTTGGCTCGCAAGATGGGACCGCAAGCGCTCCGTATGAACATCAACACGCTCATGCGACACGAAGTGTTAGCGAGTGATGAGATGGTCGATTACGTGGCGGATCGACTTGGAGACGAATCGGAGATTCGCCGTTCGCGGCAGTTTCCGTACCAGTACTTCGCTGCGTACCTGAACGCGGATGATACGGTTCCGCAGAAGATCAAAACGGCTTTGCACAAGGCTGCCGAGGTCGCATGTGGAAACGTGCCAGAGCTGCCGGGACCAGTTGTCATCGGTCTGGATACGTCTGGATCGATGGGTTGTCCGGTTACCGGTCACCGTGGTCGTGGTGCGGAATCCAAGATGCGATGCGTCGACGTTGCTGCGTTGTTCGCCGCAGCGATCCTGCGCCGTAACCCCGACAGCGTCGTAATCCCGTTCGATACGCAGGCTTACGATGCCAAGATCGATCCCAACGATTCGATCTTGAGCCTTGCCGAGCGATTGGCCAAGTATGGTGGTGGAGGAACGGATTGTTCGTTGCCGCTGGTCGCAGCGAAGCAAAAGCATGCTTCCCGCAAGTTCGCCGGCATCGTTCTCGTTAGCGATAACGAGAGCTGGGTCGGAACAGGACGTCACGGTTCGACCGGCGTGATGACCGCTTGGAAAGCATTCGTTGACCACCAACGAAGCCTACCGGGCGAGGCTGCGAACCCGAAGCTGGTTTGCATCGACCTGCAACCGTACCGAACGGTTCAGGCTTGCGAGCGAGCCGATATCCTCAATATCGGTGGCTTCAGCGACAGCGTGTTCAACGTGATCAGCCACTTCCTCGCCGACAACAACCAGCGATTCGTCGCTGAAGTCGAAGCGATGGAACTGTAAACTCAACACCCGTGGGTCGGGATTTCGGCTCACGGGTGATTTTCTTGAAAAACGAGAAGGATTTCAAAGAATCTGTCACAAATTGTGAGTAACCCACGACTCCACGTTGGCAGCTCTATTTAGGAGCTGCACAATAGGAACCGAAGGGGATTTCAATTGAAGGTGCAAACTACTCCTGATTTGGTGCGAGCGGCTGCAACAGGCAACCGCGAGGCTTTTGAAATGTTGGTCAGGCAGAATGCTGCGGTTGTCACGGGAGTTGCCTACAGTAGGTGCGGAGATTTTGCGTTAAGTGAGGATATTGCTCAAGAAGCGTTCTTCGAAGCTTGGAAAAACTTAGGAACCATTCGCGAGCCGGAAAAATTCCCCGGCTGGATTTGCACCATCGCAAGACGTCGAGCAATCGACGCCGTGCGATCGGCAAAAGCAGCGTGCGTTGAAATCCCGATTAGTGACGTAGCATCTCAGCTTCCAGATCACAAGCAACTTGCTCCTGAGGTCAACATGTCACAGCAACAAGAGCGTGAATTGGTTTGGTCGATGCTTGCTCGACTCCCTGAGGCTTATCGTGAGCCGATGATTCTATTCTACCGCTGTGAAGAGTCGACTCGTGACGTTGCTTTAGCTTTAGGCGAGACGGAAGCATCCATTCGCCAGCGCCTTAAACGAGGACGGGAAATGCTTCGCTCCGAGATGGGCGATACGATACGAAACGCGATTATGGAAACCGCACCAAAGGCCACGTTTGCTGCAATGGTTGCAGCCTCGCTTCCCTCAACCGCCTATGCTGCCGGTACGGCAGTTTCCATTGCAACCGCAGCAAAGTCTGGTGGTGGAGTCGGGACCGCTGCGACGACCGCAATCAGTAGTGCGACTCTTGGCTCTTTGATCGGAATTGCCGGAGGGGTTTTGGGAACATTTATGAGTTGGAAGTACTGCGAGTACGAAAGCCAGCGAAAGTTCATTCTGCGGCAAACGCGAGATTTCATTGTCGGACTTGTGGTCTTCCTTGTTCTGCTGAAGGTTCTGGTTGGGGCACGGATGCAGGGTGGGATTCCAGATGAACTTGTCTATGGTAGCTTGTTGGGAGGATTGATCCTTGGGAGCCAAGTGCTGAACCTTATTTGGATTTGGCGCGGGATTCGTGGCTACAAACGTGTTGGAGATGAAGCAAAGAAGCGAGGAGAGCCGATGCGTCAACAAGCCTGGGAGCGAGCGGAGGCATACCGAGAACAGACTCAAGGGACAAGTGCTGGCAGCACCACTAGCCCAGAAGCATTTCAGTGGAACGCTGGAGGATGGTTCGGTAGCCTCCTCGGAGCCACTGCGTGGCTGGTTCCTTTGGGCATAGCAGCATTCAGCTACGGAGCGATCTCGTTGGGGATTCTAGCTAGCTCATGCTTCTTCATTGCGGTAATCCTTGGGAGCATGGCATGGCGGTTTCGAGAACGCTTAGACGCTTACATCGCCAATCAGAATCTAGTTGTTGTGGTTTGCTTGATGACTGTCTTTGCATTGTTGGGTATTCAGTTTCTGGGAAATGCCGAGTTGCGGACCTATGTGCGTTGGTCACCTTGGGGGTGGGGCATTCTTTGTCTGTTTCCTATGGCATTTCTACAACTTTGGCTGAGAAAGCGAGCCTTTCAAAATCAGGTCTTGTCTTCTATTTGCTCGGGGGCGCCGCGAGATGGAGAATCTTCATAGAGCGGGCCTCTTTTACGTAGTCAAATATGGCCTGGAGTCATCTAGATGTTCCTAAGATTCGTAGTTGGGCCGGACAGCGCAGACCACCGCTTGCTTACCGGCGTCATCACAGAAGCTCGGGTTCTGCGCGATGATGGGTTACTGCAAGACTATGAATCGGAGTGGCTGGCGGAACAATTCGAATGGTTCAACGAAAATGTTCCGGTTCCACCCTACTCCCGAAGTAAGTGGCCCGCCAACTGTGCGGCGTGGTTCAAGAACAACCAAGTCGCGGAGGAAGCGATCCAGCGGATCTGGGAGTTTGTCTACCTATTACGCGAAAACGGAAAGAACGTCCGCATCTTGAAGTCAAAGGCGCCTGGATATGTTTGGTACGAAGATCCATTCCAGGTTGTCGTTACCGAATTTAGAACCTGCTGAGAGGGTGATTGGCCGTCCCGAGTTTGATTTACACAGCTATAATCCTTCAATACATTTTTGGTGAGGATGATCAAATGGCTAAGGTACGAATCGAAGCGAAGATCGAAACCCAAGGGGTTAAATCGCTTGTTTGGGACGGAGACTCACTCGTTGATTGGGTGGGTGGCGGACAGAGATTCGAGCTTGATGGCGGGTTCATCTCTCGCAACATGTATTTCCCTTTTAGATTCGATGCTGCAGTCGTATCACCGAGCGGTCAGTACGTGGTGATCTACGAACGGCTGGGAACGAAGGGGTTGCTGTTGTGCAATGGCTCACCAGTTCGAGAGATTAATCGCAGTGACTACTGTGCAACTGCTTATGAATATCCGATCTGTTTTGCCTTGTTGAGTGATGGCCGGGAAGTACTGATTCACTGCCCTGATGAGTATTGTCAAATTGATATCGAGGAAGTCGCGACAGGCACTCCATTGACGGATTCCTTCAATCGAAAACCTGCCGACTTCTTTCATTCGAGACTGATGGTTGACCAAAGTAACCAATGGATCATCAGCGCTGGTTGGTTTTGGCACCCTCATGGCTCGCTGAGGCTTTACTCGGTTGCGGAGGCGATTGACGATCCAGCAAGCCTCGACGGGGAGGGGATTTTCCCTCAGCAGCCGACGGAAGTTTCGACAGCGGCTTTCGTAGGTTCCTGTAACGTTTTGCTTAGTACGAGCGAAGAAACATTTTCGGATGGAGGCTATGACGTCGACGAATTCAGACCGAAAACGCTGGGGCTTTGGGACATAGAAGCAAGAAAGATTCGTTCGATGGTTGAGGTTGTTGAGCCGCCCGGCTCCCTGATGCCGATCAACGATGAGTACGCGGTGGCTTTCTACAAGCACCCAAAGATCATTAACCTCAAAACCGGTGAGATAACTTGCCGTATGTGGGAGTTGAACTGTGGCGAACAGACCAGCAGCATCATCCACCACATTGACGAGCTGCCGCCACTGGCGATCGACGCGCCTAACAATCGGTTTGCTATTGCTACGAATGACAAGATCGTCGTGTTACATGTCGACATCTAGTACTTCACCCCTCACCCCCAGTCTGGCCTGACGCATCGGTGGTAAAGGACCAGCGCAAGGGTGGCACGCTCAGAGCGAAGCGATGGGCGTGGAGGACTTCTCGGAACATTGGGAATTGCCACAAAACATCACGCCCATCGCTTCACTCTGAGCGTGCCACCCAAACTAGACAGATTTCTACCCAAACTGCCAAGCTTACCTCCGATGCGTCAGGCCACCCCCAGCCCCTCTCCCCGAAGCGGGGCGAGCGGACATCAATAGCGCTGCACGATCTATCTCGGCAAATGTAGTACTACTCTTCGCGGAACTACTTTTGGTATCGGACCACAACGATTTGTTCAGAGTACTCCTCTTCCGCAAGTTGCTCCAGCATGAGTTGCTCGACGTGAGCAGCAAGAGCCACCACGGAATGATATTGCGATTCCAGGCGTTGACGATTACCTCGACATCCAGCTCAAGTAGATCGCCTGTTGTTACTTCGACGGCTGCCATAGCGTTTACGTCTCTTCAGGAAATTCGATGAATGGAACGGGAACCGCATCGGTCAACCATACCCCGTTAGCTGACAAATAGAAGGTGTGCCCCGACTGGTGCATCGCTTGAGCGAGGATCGTCAATATGACGGGCTTTCCACGTCGAGTTCCAACCTTCTTGGCTGTATCGATGTCTGTCGACAAATGGACGTGGTTGCGAGAGCGTTTCAGCAATCCTTGCTCACGTATGCTTTCCAAAAACGGAGCAACGGTGCCATGATAGAGAAGATTCGGAGGTTCGATTGGACTGAGATTGAGTTCTACCTGGGGAATCGAATGCCCTTGATTCGCGCGAATCATCAACCCGTCATCGCTAAGGGCGAAACGCTTCTTCTCGCACGATGCGACAACTTCGTGCAATAGCTCGAGCGTTAATCCTTTTCCTTGCTGGTTCGCGTTCCGAATCAGTTCGTCGATCGGCAACCAGCCTTCGGAGTCAAGCTGCATGCCGATCACCTCCGGCTGGTGTCGCAGCACAAGACTCAGGAACTTACTGGTCGAGAGGAGACGGTTCTTGGTAGTCATGCCATAATTGTAGTGGAAATCGTCGTGCATGGAGAGGTGAAACGCGGACCTGGAAACGCCGAGGACACCAATGCGACGCCTAGAATACCCCGCGTTTTCGAGTTCCGCTCCCCTTGCCCCGCTTCGGGGAGAGGGGATGGGGGTGAGGGGTAGAAGTGTTAGGAACATTGAGCAATTCCTTCCTCCACTCCCACTGCTGCGTGACGGAGGAAAAGCTCCCGAGGTGCGATTGCAACACACCTTGCACAGAAAGAATGTCGCCACGACTCCAACCTTTAGCAGCCCAGGATCGCGAGAAGGCACGTGAACTCAATTTCCAAACATGCTAGATCCCGACTGACCTACGCACTCGCAGCGTCTGCAGTGATCCTTCTAGGGCTCGCTTCTCGGAAGTACCGGGGCTACTTACCACATTTCTTGGCGGAGTACGCGGGCGACACATTGTGGGCGTTGATGCTGTTTTTGTTGGTCAGTACCGTTTTGGCTGGTCGACCGATCGTCGCGCGAGCGGCGATCTCACTGGTACTTTCGTTTTTGGTCGAGATCAGTCAACTCTACCATGCCCCCTGGATCGACTCGATCCGTCAGACGACCTTGGGAGGGCTCGTTCTCGGGTTCGGGTTTCTCTGGACCGATCTCGTTTGCTACTCGGTCGGCATCGGACTTGGAGCCATCATCGAATGGATGATCCAGTCAGGCAGGAGTTCATTCCGTTAATCGCCGTTTTCACTCAAAGCTTCAATCTGAGAACAGATGCGAGTATTGCAGATCGCATGGCAGGCCCATTGCCAGCGGAATAGCCCCCCCCCACAGCGGTCCCTAAGATACATCCTACAATCGCCTTCTCATTCGTCATTCAGATCTTTGCCCTCCACAGTTCGACACCCGTCTTCGCTCAATCGCCATTCTACCGTTTTGCGAAGCTCATATTCTAGGCAAATGGTTTGCGGTGGGTGTCGACGATGAAGGGGATTTCGTTTTTATCAAGGGCTTGCATGAATCGTTTTAACCCATGTTGGAGCTCGTACTCTCGTTCGGATGTGTACAGCGGAATCATGCGGTAGAGCTGCACCGTGTTGCCGTCACTACGTTCGAAGGAACTTTCGGCAAACAGCATCTGCGTCGTGAACTCGCTTCCTGGCCAGAGTGGTTTGGGGGGCTCGTCGTTGGCCATCAAGGTAACAGGAGCACCTAGCCATGCGTCGGCATTGTGGGGATACTGGGCCATTTTGCGCAGCCAGTGCAGCGGCCATGCCCAATTCCTATCTTTGACCTCTTTGATTTTCCAATCTCCAGGTAGTTCGATGAAGAGCTCGGCGTAGCGATAATCCTCAGCACCCTTGGGGACGTTCATCGGTTCTGACGAGAGCCCGTTGGTAAATAGCGTCAAGTGTTTCCGATTCTCCTTGGGGGGGATAAAGTGAATACCGATCGGGATTCCTGTCGGAACAATCTGGATAAGCGACTTTTTGCTGGCTGGTCCGACGGTCTTTTCGAAGTGGGCGACGACTTCGTCTGTCTGTGGTGAGGGCGAGGATTGCGTCTGAGAGGCCCCAGACACTCCCGTTGTAGATGCAGCCTGAGAAGGCTTCTTACCAGCTCTAAGTTCTTCGGCTGTTAGCCCACCATGAGAACGAATATACTCTGCAACTGCGGGCTTACTCTTGGACCAGTCCAATGCAGTAAAACCATTCTCCATGTCACCGTAGAGATCATAGATTTGATTCAAATTGCAACCATGTTCGACGAGAAGGCGGACGTACTTCAGAGCCTCTTGCTCATCTGAAATGTTGACGGCGGCTATAACTGAGCGATCGGAATTGGCGTCAGCACCGTATTGGAGAAGTAAAAGACAATGGTCATACTCTTCCTCTGCAATTGCGACAGATAGGGGCGAGTTGCACCCCATTTCCAGCTTAGGGTTGGGAGTAAAACCAGATTTAAGCAATTGATTCAGAATCTGCATGTGCCCAAAGGCGCATGCGCGCTGAAGAAATCTATAAGATGATGCTATCTCATCTCCGGCGAGCCATGGATTCTGTTTTAAAATTGTAACTACGTCATCTTGTTGACCTGTCACTATTGCTTTAAGGAATCTGGTCGCGATCTGCGAATTCTCTTTTGTCATCATTTCAGCCAAAACACCTCTCACTTTTCTAGAGTTTCTTTCATGTCCGCAAGCTGTTCTATTGATAATGAATGCGTACATTCATAGGTGCTACCTCCATTTTTCACTGTAGTAGTCGTTCACGAGGTGGGCAGCAACAGCTAAGCGTGTAGACAACGTTTCTTCGGGGGTAAGCCCCAAACCACCGAGATTTTTTGAGGCATGGCTCCCGTGCCTCAAGGTTCCAGAGCGGGTGCACTGAAAAATTCACCAGCGGGAAGCTCCGTCGGGGACCGACGAGCTCCATGCCAGACAGGAGCATTCTAGCAGGCTGCTTCCCACCGAGTGAACGACTACAATTCCTCTTCTCTGCGTCCCTGCGTCTCCGCGACTTTGCGTTGTTTTCCTCGGGTGACGGTTTCGATGAGGAACAACCCTACGACCTACGATCGCTGGGATGGAACCCGCACGCTTTGCTTCTTACCA
This sequence comes from uncultured Pirellula sp., assembly GCA_964394065.1. Classification (GTDB taxonomy): domain Bacteria; phylum Planctomycetota; class Planctomycetia; order Pirellulales; family Pirellulaceae; genus JBKCUI01. The sequence continues at coordinate 12,373 of CAYMXM010000078.1, forward strand.
AGACAGACGCTTCGTGCAAACAATCTCTCGCGCAGTACCATGGCGATTTGAAGTTGCTACAATCGCTCCCTGAAAAGTTGGCATGAAGTTTCGCAAATAGGTAACCCTCCGTATTTTCTCACCCGAGAAGCCCCTGGTCGATTGTTTCAGTAGGCGGAATGAAGTGGGGCTAGATGTCGCTCTCGAAGGATTCAAAGCCTATAAAGCCCAGGGTGGTATCAAGATCGATCTGATCATGGAGTACGCAAAAAAACTCCGACTTGCCAACGTGATGCGCCCCTATCTTGAGGCGCTCCCGTGACTCGCAACATTCCGGCTATGTCTTGGCAAACACCTCGGTCTGGAAAAGAAGAGAAACCGCAAACCTTTTCGGTGTATTGAGTTACGACATTTCGTCTGGTTCTTTTCCTAGCAGGTTGGAAAAGAAATCGTCCAGCTCTACGGTGGGGCGACGGTATCTGCGGACGTTTCGACCTGACTCCGGATTGGAAACTTCCAGAAGTCCTTGATCGACCCAACTTTTCAGCATCTTGGAGGCTCGTAGCGTATCCTCTGAATGCATGAGCTGGCGGATCTCCGCGTTTCCAATCTCCCTATGCTTATCCAGGTAGTCGCTGACCTGCTCCCAAATCGAAGGCCTATTCTCATTCAGCAAATACACGCGAACTGCTTCTCGTGGTATTCGCGGGCGGGTTACATAGAGTGGCGGGTAGAGTCCGGCATCCCGCATTGTTCCAAACATCATCGGCACCCCCTCACCCAACGCCGTTAAGTAAATTTTAGGCCGCTTGTTGGAGTGATAAAAG